>DYLT01000375.1 GCA_020721945.1 Blastopirellula marina | reverse complement strand
AGGTTGAACTCCAAGCCGCTGCCCGGGACCACGAGGCCGTGCAATCGGCCTTGGCCGACGCCCGGGCCCGGCAACAGGCGACCCAAGCGGCCTTGGCGGAGCTCGAGCTCCAGACGGCGGCCCTCGGCCGCGAGATCGAACACCTCGAGGCCAAGCGGCAGCTCGGCGACCGCCAGGCCACCGGCGCCAAGGTCGAACTGGCCAAGAGCGAAGAGCGCCTCGGGAACCTCCGCACCCGAATGCGCCAGTTCCAGGAAAGCCAGGCCGAGCGGCAGCGAGCCGTCGCCGAAGGCCGCGAGGAACTGGCCCTGTGCGCGCAGCGCCTGGGCGAGGCCTGCCAGAACGTGCTCCGCGCCGAGTCGGAACTCGCCGAGCTGTACCTCCGCAAAGAGGCCCACCAGGCCGAAATGGCCGCACTGGCCGCGCAGCAAGCGGCCATCCAGGCCGAGCGATCGGCATGGTCCGCCGAGGCCCAGCGGCTACGCGCCCGGCTCCGCAAGCTCGATGAGCGAATCCACACCAAGGAACTAGCCACGAACGAGGTTCGCCACGAGCGCACCGCGCTGGCCGACCGGCTCCGCGAGGACTACGGCGTCGAGCTGGCCGACCTGGAACAGGCGACAAGCCCCGAAGAGCAACGCCGCCGCGACGAGGTCCAAGCCGAGATCGAGGACCTGCGGCAGAAGATCAACCAGTTGGGCAATGTGAACCTCGAAGCCCTCGAGGAGCTCGACCGCTTGGAATCGCGGCACACGACCCTGGCGACCCAATTGAAGGACCTCACGGACGCCAAGAACGCCCTGGTGCGGATCATCGAGAAGATCAACGCCGACAGCCGCAAGCTGTTCGCCGAGACCCTCGAGACGGTCCGAGGCCATTTCGTGCAGCTCTTCCGCGACCTGTTCGGCGGCGGCCAGGCCGAGATCGTGCTCGAAGAAGGGGTCGACATCCTCGACAGCGGCGTGGAGATCGTCGCGCGGCCGCCCGGCAAGGAACTGCGAAGCATCTCGCTCTTAAGCGGCGGCGAAAAGACGCTCACGTGCGTGGCGCTGTTGCTGGCCCTTTTCCGCAGCCGGCCGAGCCCCTTCTGCGTGCTCGACGAAGTCGATGCCGCCTTGGACGAGGCGAACATCGACTGCTTCATCAAGGTGCTCCAGGACTTCCTGGCGCGGACCCAGTTCGTCATCGTCACGCACTCGAAGAAAACCATGACTTGCGCGACGACGATGTACGGGGTGACCATGCAGGAGTCGGGCGTGTCGAAGCCGGTCTCGGTGCGTTTCGAGGATGTCAGCGACGAGGGCGACATCCTGCTGCCGGTCGCGCCCGAAACCGTCGCCCCGCCGAGCCCCATCCAAGGCGAGAAGGCGGCGTGAATACGGCCTGCCCGGGTGCGAGCCTGGCGCGTGCGCGGTGCGGTGATCCCACCCTGGCTCAGTGGACTCGCTCGCCGGGCTTCGCCCCCGCGTCGGGAGCCAAGAGATAGACCTCGCTGCCGCCCGGGCCGCTGGCCAGGACCATGCCTTCGCTTCGCCCGAACTTCATCTGCCGCGGGGCGAGATTGGCCACGCAGACCACCAACCGGCCCACGAGCTGCTCGGGCTTGTAGGCCGCCTTGATCCCGGCGAAGACCGTGCGCCGCACGTCGCCCCCCAGGCTCAGCGTGAGCTTCAAGAGCTTCTTGGCCGCGGGCACGTCCTCGGCGGCCACGATCCGGGCAATCCGCAAATCGACCTTGGCGAACTCGTCGATCGAGATGGGGTTTTCCACGAGCGGCTCGGCCTTGAGCGGCTCGTCGGTGTCTTCGGCAGACGGCGGGGGCGGCTCCACGGTGGCCTCCGGTTCGCGGCTCTCTTCGATCATCGCATCGATCTCTTCGCGGCGCAGGCGGACCATCATGTGCTCGTACCGCCGCACCGGCTTGCCCACCAGCGGGGTCTTCGAGTCGTCCCAACCGGCGATGGGCTGATTCACCAGCTCGCCGGTCTGCCGTGCCAGCCGTGGCAGGACCGGTGCCAGGTAGATCGCCAACTGGCGGAACAGGTTCAGGCCGATCGTCGAGACGTCTTGCAACGGGCGGGCCTTGCCCGGGTCCTTGGCGAGGTTCCAGGGGGCGCTGCGCTCGATGAACTGGTTCGCCCGGTCGCCGGCCGCCAGCACCAGGCGCATCGCCCGATTGTAGTCGCCCTCGTCGTAGGCCGAGGCAATCGCGTCGCCGTCGGCCGCGGCCTGGGCGAACAGGCCGCCATCGTCGGGGTACTCGGGCGAGAGCCCGGTCTTCGCCAGGAACTTCGCGGTGCGGGCCGCGAGGTTGACGACGTTGCCCACCAGGTCGGCGTTGACCTTGGCGGCGAACTCGTCGAGGTTCAGGTCGAGGTCCTCGACCCCGCCGGTCAACTTCGAGGCGTAGTAGTAGCGGAGGTACGACGGGTCGAGGTGCCGAAGGTACGTGGCCGCGCGGACGAACGTGCCCCGCGACTTCGACATCTTCTGGCCATTGACCGTCAGGAAGCCGTGGATGTGGACCTTGGCCGGCAAGTTGAATCCGGCCGTCTTGAGCATGGCCGGCCAGAACAGGGTATGGAAGTACGTGATGTCCTTGCCGATAAAATGATGGACCTCGGTCTGGGGACTCCGCCACCAGTTGTCCAAACGCTCGCCATGCCGCTTGCACCACTGGAGCGTCGAGCCGATGTAGCCGATCGGGGCGTCGAACCACACGTACCAGTAGTTGCCCGGGCTGTCGGGAATCTCGAACCCGAAATACGGGGCGGGGCGCGAGATGTCCCAATCCAATAGCGGCTGGTTGAGGAAGTGCCCCTTGAGGTAGTTGGCCACCTCGGGCTGAAGCGATCCGCTTTGCGTCCACTCGTCGAGAAACCCGTGCAGCTTCTCGATGCTCACAAAGAGGTGCGTTGCGCTGCGCAGCTCGGGAGCGGCCCCGGAGAGCGTACTCTTGGGGTCGACGAGGTCGCTGGGGCTGTACGTGCGCCCGCAGCGCTCGCAGTTGTCGCCGTACTGGTCGGGCGTCTTGCAATAGGGGCACGTGCCCTTGACGAAGCGGTCGGCCAAAAACGTGCCGGCCACGGGGTCGTAGAGCTGGGTGACCTCTTTCTCGACAACCAGGTCGGCTTTGCGCAGGGCCGCCCAGACCTCGTGGCAGATTTGCCGCGTCTGTTCGCTATGGGTGCTGCCGTAGTTGTCGAACGCGATGTCGAACCCGGTGAAGTCGTCGAGGTGGGCCTTTTGCATCCGGGCGATCAGGTCTTCTTCCGGCACGCCCTCCTTGCGGGCGCTGATCATGATGGCCGTCCCATGGGTGTCGTCGGCGCAGAGGTAGATGCACCGCCGGCCCCGAAGTTTCTGGAAGCGGACCCAGATATCGGTCTGAAGGTACTCGACCAGGTGCCCTAAGTGGATGGGCCCGTTGGCGTACGGAAGAGCGCTGGTGACCAGGATGCGTTGCGTCATGTGCCGAAGTCCTTGGCAGAGCGGCCCGCCGGTCGAAACGACCCGGCTGGCAAGCGGAAAAGGCACATTGTATCGGATGGGAAGCCCAAGGGGGAAGCCGCACCAGGCTGGCCAACCCGGTCACCCCGCGGTAACCCACGGGCTGGCGACGGGCCCTCACGGCCCCAATCCGCGCCAAATCTTGCCGACGCGCTGTTGGAGCGGATCGGTGGCTTGTTCGTATCCGTCGAGCACCTTCACCAACCCTTCGCCAAGTCGAGCCGCCGCGGTGAAATACGAGCGGTCGGCCGCGAACTGCGAGGGCTCGGGCAGGCGGTTGAGCTTGCCCTCGGCCAACCGCTTCAGACGCTGGTAGGCGACGTCGGCCGAGAGGACGGCCAGCCGGGCGTGCGCGGCCTCGTAGCGGTCGGCCAGTTCGGCCCCGACCATCCGTTCGTAAAACGCGCGGAGCTTGCCCACCCGGGCGTCCAAGGCCGCAATCTCGGGCGGCAAGTCGGCCTTCTGCGTGGCGATCGGCTTGCCATCGGCGTAGAGGCAGAGGGTACCGTCGTCGGCGACGGTCCCGGCGACGTGGACCCACTGATCCACACCGGTCCCGGTCGCGGCCTGGGGCGAGCCCCACTCGACGATCATGCGCAGCAC
>DYLT01000374.1 GCA_020721945.1 Blastopirellula marina | reverse complement strand
GTGGGGTCCCGGTGGCCACGACAATAGGTAAGGACCCCGTGAACGGTCACGAATCCCCAGATTCTCCTATTAACCTTTTTCAGCCCCTGCCAACTCGTGCAAAAGCTGGTATGCACCCGGGTTAGTATGGGAGAGCGTTTCCCTTGGGGACCCTCGCTGGCGCTTCGGGTTCGTATGGCGATGGGGAGTTCGAAAGCAGCCCGCGTTTCGAAACCGTGGTCGCCGATTGCTCGAGGCGGGTCCATTCGCCCTGGGCGCAGTCGTACGTTCGGGCGGGGCAGTAGGAGCAGTCGCCCGGCGTGCCTTGGTCCGGGCGAATCACGTGGAGGCGGCGCACCTGGACGGTCGTCTCCAGACCCGAGGGATCGTACGAGACGGTCTGCGAGACTGGTTCGTTTTCCACGGCCAGGACCACGTACCACGTGGCCGACGCGTGGTCGATGCTCTGCTGGTTCAGACCGCGGGCCACCGCCACCGCCTGGGAGTACGAGACCTGCTGCTCCTCCACGCCCCCGCGCGCTCGCCACACGCAGTTGGGCACATCGAGCGGCGACTGCGGTTCCCAGCCCAACGGCCACCAGATGGCGGCCACCTTGTAGCGCAGGGGCGTGCAGAGCCGGGCACCCTGCCACGTACAGCCCACGGCACCGGGCTCGACCACCACAGCCCAGCGGCAGGCTGCCCGGCTCTCGTCGGCCGCATTGTGTTCGGCGGCCTGGCGCACGGCCGCAAACAGGTCGTCGGTTTCGGCCAGCGTCTGGAGCATGGCCCCAGGTTCTTGCGGAACATCGTCCGGCGAAGCCGGGCTCCAGTCCGCGGGGCGCTCGATCAGGGCCACCCGGTATTGGGTCATGGAGGATCCTTCGCAACGACGGGTTCTCGTGGTCATCCTATCCGCAAGCCGATCGCCGAGCAAGCGGCCTTCCCTCTGTCGGGGGTTATGCTTTTCGGCCACATCGTTCCTTAATTCTCCTCAGCATTTTGAGTGACCTGATTGAAGCTGCGCGGATTTGGCTTACAATCGCGGCTGTAGCCAATGTGCGGGCGAGGAAGGACGCTCCACCAAAGCGCTGGGCAGGGAGGGCAGGCTGGTCTTCTTTTCTGCTTCTTTTTCCGGGAGGAGGCCATGAGGCGCATGTTCCGGCGCGCGGAACGTCTCTTGTCTCAAATCGTCGGGGGCGGCCGAACGGGGCGCCCCAGCGCAACGCGTGCCCCGCGGGTCCACCGGCTTTGTGCCGAGCGTCTCGAAGAGCGGACCCTCTTGAGCATCGGGGGCGAGGACGACGTCTCGGCGTCGGTTCGCCCGGTGTTCGTGCCGCCGGACGAAAACGCCATCGAGTTGCAGCGGCTCGACGAGATGGACGCCCAGAAGCTCGCCGGTCTCGAGCCGCGCCTGGCCGGCGGGCTGGCCGAGTTCTACCGCGATTTCGCCGACAAGTATCGTCGGTTGGGACGTGACCGCGAGGCGGTCGCCGAGCAGACGGCGCGCCAGAACGACTGGATCTGGAGCGAGACGGCGCGGCCGCGCGTCGGCGTCTCGGTGGTGATCGCCGACGCCAGGGCGTTTTCAACCGCCCTGGGGGCGCTGCGGCAGTTCGGCTACGAGGAGTTCGCCAGCGATGCCGGGCGATTGCTCTCGCAAGGGTCGCTTCCCGTGTGGGCCGTGCCCGAGGCCCTTCAGATTGCCGGCGTGTCGGCCCTGGGCGCGCTTTACCGACCGATCACGTACACCGGCGCGGTGACCACGCAAGGCGACGCGGCGATGAACGCCGACGACGTGCGCGCGGCCGCCGGCGGATGGGACGGCACGGGCGTGAAAGTCGGTGTGATAAGCGACTCGGCCAACCGCGTCGGGTCGGGGATCGCCGCCAGCCAGGCGACGGGCGACCTGCCCGCCGTGGTCGAGGTGCTGCGCGACGGACCGGCCGGCAGCGACGACGAAGGCCGCGCCATGATGGAGCTAATCCACGACGTGGCCCCGGGCGCAAGCCTCGCCTTCCGCAGCGCGTTTTGGGGCGAGTTGGACTTCGCCCGCGCCATCCACGAACTGGCCGACGCGGGCTGCGACGTGATCGTCGACGACGTCGGCTACTTCGTCGAACCGGCCTTTGCCGACGGACCGATCGCCCAGGCCGTCGACCATGTGGTCCAGACGCACGGCGTCGCCTACTTCTCCGCGGCCGGCAATCACGCGGACAAGAGCTACGAAGCGCCCTATCGCGACAGCCAGCCCCAGACCTGGGGCACGACGGTCACGTACGCCTCGGGCGCGAATCTGCACGACTTCGATCCGGGGCCGGGCGTCGATGTGACGTTGCGCGTCACGGTCCCGGACGGCACGACCCTCACGCTCCAGTGGGACCAGGCGTGGTACACCCCCGGCGAACCGGTCAGCGATTTCGACTTGTACGTGTACGACACCTCGGGCAACCGGATCACGTCGTCCGAGGGCGACAACGCGGTCTTCCGCATGCCGTGGGAGGGCGTGCAGATCGCCTCGAGTGGGTCTTACGATCTTCAGATCAACCACGTCGCCGGCCCCGAGGCCGTGCGCCTGAAAGTCCTCGCCGGCAGCAGCGATGCCGCGTTCGACGAGTACGCGGCCGACGCGGGCAAAGGCACCATCGTCGGCCACGCGGCTGCCGAAGGGGCGGCGGCCGTGGCCGCGGCGCGCTATGCGAGTTACGCCTCCGGAGGAATCGAGTCGTTCAGCAGCCGCGGCCAGCCCACGATCTACCTCGACGGGCAGTACCAGCGTCTGGCCGTGCCGCAGACCCGCGCCAAGCCCGACTTTGCCGCGCCCGACGGCGGCAATACCACCTTTTTCGGAGGCGACGACAACGACTCGGACAGCTTTCCCAACTTCTACGGCACCAGCGCGGCAGCGCCCCACGCGGCCGCGGTCGCCGCGTTGATCCTCCAGCAGCGGCCCAGCCTTGCGCCCGAGCAGGTCTACCAGGTGCTCGGCGAGACGGCCACCGACCGGGGCACGGCCGGGTGGGACCAAGGGTACGGCGCCGGCAACATCGACGCCTGGAGCGCCTACGCCGCCCTGAACACGCCGGCCAACTACGCCGACACCACCGGCCCAATGGCCACCGAGTTCTCGGTCCAGCCCTATGGCACGTACGCAATCGACACGTTCACGGTGTGGTTCAACGAGGAACTCAACGCGGCCGCGGCGGGTGACCCCGCAAGCTACGAAGTCCGCAGCGCAGGGGCCGACGGGCAGTTCGGCACCAGCGACGACTCCACCTTCGCGCTGGGTGCAACCTACCGCGATGCCACGCGAAGCGTCGTCCTCGATCCCGCGGGCTCGCTGGGCCAGGGCTATTACCGGCTGACTCTCAAGAGCGGGGTCTCGGCCTTGTGCGACACGACGGGCAACCCGCTCCACGGCGGCGTCGACCAGGTCTACTCGTTCACCATCGGCAATACCGGCCGCCAACGCACGCTGGAGGAGCAAGCGTATAGCCTGAGTTGGCCCGACGTGGCGATCAACGCGGCCAACCAGGGCGTCGTCGTGTGGTGCGACAGCAACGTCTCGGGTTTCACCAGCGTGTATGTCCAGCGATACGATTCCAGCGGCCAGCCAGTGTACCGCTCTCCGTTGGAGCTGGAGGCGTATGCGCTGGTTCGGAGCGGCGAGGCGGACCGCAACGCCGTGCTGCCGGCCGCGGCCATGGCCGACGACGGCCGCTTCGTTGTGGTCTACGAGGGCTACGAGAGCGCCTACCGCGTGATCCTCGCCCAGCGGTTCAACGCCGATGGCTCGCTCTTGGGCGATCCGATCCGGGTCGACACGGGCTGGGACTCGAACCGAACCGACCAGGCCGCGCCCGATGTGGCCATGACGCCCGACGGGTCGAGGTTTGTCGTCGTCTGGGAGGAGGGTGGCAGCCTGGACTCCAGCGCGACCTGGGCCGTTCAGGGGATCGTGTACCACTGGGACGGCACCGCGGCAAGCAGCGTGGTCACCCTGAACACCACGAGCCTTGGATCCAGCACGACCCCCTGGCTCATCGAGCCCGCCGTGGCCATCAGCGCCTCGGGCGACTGGGCAGCGGCCTGGTCGCGCTACGCCGCGACCCAGTACGTTACCTACGCCCGCCGCT
>DYLT01000030.1:21987-25091 GCA_020721945.1 Blastopirellula marina | reverse complement strand
GATGCCTTCGCCGACGCGGGCGATGATCGTCTCTTCGGTGGCCCCGCCGATGATCTGCCGAAGATTCGCCCGCACCGTCACCCGCGCACGCACCTTGAGCTGAATCCCGTTCTTGGCGATCGCATCGAGCCACTCCTTGCCGCTGGTGCGCGAGGGGCAGTCGATGACCTTCGGGTAGACGCTGGTCTGCACGGCTTCCAGCACATCGCGCCCCGCCAGGTCGATCGCGGCGGCCGACTTGAACGAAAGATCCAGTTTCGCCTTGTGCGCGGCAATCAGGGCTTGGATGACCAGCGGCACTTTCCCGCCGGCCAGATAATGGGCCTCCAGGGCGCGGGTCGTGATGCCCTGGTCCTCCTCCAGACCGGCCTGCACGGCCATGATCTTGCTGCGGACGATGACGCGCGGATCCACCTTGCGGAACGTCATCCCCAACAGATCGAAAATGCCGATGCCCGCCCGGGTCATCTTCGACTGAATCCACAGCCGGAAGTATCGGGTGAAGATTGTCAGCACCACAATGCCGAAGATCAAGACGATAAAGATCACGATGATCGTGATCAGCGTTCCGGTGGGGATCTGCGGCTCCGACGCGGCAGCGACGAGGTGCATGAGACGCCCTCTTTCCTTGAAGCAAAGGCTGGGATGGCCAACGCGCCAGCCCCCACCATCCTTGCCGTCGGATGGCGAAATGTCAAGCGGCCGGAGGACGCGGCGGGTCGAGATGATCCCAGTCGACAGGCCGGGCCAGCGGGTCGTCACTGGCGGCCGCTTCGTCATCACGGATGCCCTCGACGATCAACCGGTTGCCACGGACCTCGATCACGCGCACCCGCTGCCCCTCGTCGATCGCCATCCCCTCGCCCACCGCGTCGTAGGTGCGGTTCTCGATCTGAACGATCCCACTGGGGAGCATCTTGCAGCGGGCGCGACCAATCCGGCCCACCAAGGGGAGGAGTGCCTCGCGCTGGGAGATCTCCGGGACGACATCCGCACTGCTGGGGGGGGTCAGCAACACCCGTTGGCCAACCGCCGTCTCGGGAAGCCACCGTAGCGCGAGGACGATCACGATCGGCAGTCCGACCACCGCGGCCCCTAGGATCGCCACCCCCATGGCCGGACTCTGGTAGAACGCCAAACCGATCGAGGCCAGGACCGCGCAGATCGTCAATACCGCCAGGATCCCACCCGACGGGACGAAGATCTCCAGCACCACCAGGCACATGCCGAGGACCAACAGCAGAACTGCCCAAACCCATGGATCCATTGGCGACCTCATCAAGGACCGCACATCACTGTAGCCTGCTCGGGGGCGATTGGCCATTCCCCCGCTGGTTCTCTCGTGGGATGCGCGTCCGCCCGGGCGGTTCTACGTGGTAACGGGACGCACCAGGACCCGGTTGCCTTGGACCTCGACCACTTCGACCTCGGTTCCCCGGGGGACGAACTCGCCATCGGTGAGCACGTCGACGTTGTTGCGGCCGAAGCGCGCCTTGCCGCCCGGTACCAGGGGGGTCACCGCAATTCCCCGGGCGCCCAGGAGGTCGTCGAAGTGCCCCAGGGATTCGCTCTGGCTGATGGCCTCAACCTCCTCGTGGGTGGGCGGGTTGAGGATGAGTTGGCTGAGAACCGGGGCGTGGGGCAGCCAGCGGTTGATGAGCAAGATAACGGCGATGATTCCAATGCCCGAAGCCGTAATCATGACCAGCGAGTTGCGGAACTCGGCCGCCTGGTACTCGTTTCGGGGGATGACGAACGTCTGGCTGGCCAGGACGAGCGACGCGATCAACAGCGCCCCGCCTCCCAGACCGAAGATCCCGAACCCGGGAATGACGAAAATCTCGAGCATCAAGAAGGTGACGCCGAGCAGGAACAAGAGCACCTCGAGCCAACCCGCCGTGCCGCCGAGGAACCGGCTCCAGAAGAAGAGCACGAAGCAGAGCGTGGCAATGAAGCCCGGCACACCGATCCCTGGGCTGTGCAACTCGGCGTACAAGGCCACGCCACCGATGACCAGCAAGAGCACGGCCAAGCCTGGCGAGGCCAACGCCTCGATGAACGTATCGGCCCAGTTGGGCTCGAGCAACGTCGGGTCGTTCTCCAGGCCGTACAGCTCGCGGAACCCGGCAAAGTCATTCACTTCGTGGGTCGCCAGGCGGAGTTCCACGGCCTCGGTCCCCTTGGCGCGGAACGGCTGGCCCTTGGTTGTCACCTCTTCGGCCTTGACCCACCGTTCGGGCTTGGGCTGCTCGTTGAGCTCCTCATCGCAGAAGTACTCGACCTCGCTCCCGCGCCGGCAGCGGATCACCGTGAGGTTGGGGTCGAACATCGCCGCGGGAAGCGACCACGAACGCGACTTTTTGGGGGCCACCTGGTTGCGGATGAACCGCGTCATGTCGGCGACCTCCTCGGGGGCGAAGCTGTGGTCGCCCTCGCCACCGAGCACCGCGCCCGGATGAACGACGATCTGATCGCACGCCAACGCGACCAGCGCGGCGTCGGCCCGCGCCTCCCGCGGCACATACGCCACCGTGCGCACCCGGCCCGAGTCCAGTTCCGACAAATAGCCCGCCAACCGCTGGCTGTCGATCGGCGAGCCGCCCGCACTGTCGATCCACAGACAGACGAAATTCGCCTCGTGGCGTTCAATCGCCTCGCGTACCATGCGTTCGGCCTTGTCGACCAGATCGGCGCGGATCGGACCTTTGATGTCCACGCGCACGGAGCGCCATTGGCCGTCCAATGGCGCGGTATCTTTGAGGGACTCGGGCGATATTTCGAGGGCGCGGGCCAGCTCGAGCGGGTTGAGGGCCAGGTGGTCGACGAAGCCTCGCTTGCGGGCTTCGTTGCCGGAGAACTGCGCGGGCTGGCCGGCGCGGAAGACCACCGACTCGCCCGAGACCGTCCGCTTCTTGCGCAAAGCCGGCAAGGTTTCCGGCGTGACGTACTCCTTGCCCATGTCGGTCTCTACCTCGAGCAGCTCGCGTGAGGCGTCGACCAGCTTCAGCGCGACTTCGACCGGCATCTTCTTGCGCCGCGCGGCAATGTCCTCGTAACTGCTAAGGACCGACTTGGGCACTTGGGGCTCGTCGACCCCGGCAGGG
>DYLT01000030.1:0-21964 GCA_020721945.1 Blastopirellula marina | reverse complement strand
CGCCCGCCATGATGATCGTCTGGCAGGCCATCACGGCAAGAACGGCGTGGCCCTGGATGGTCTGGGGCACATAGGCGACGGTCTCGGCGTCGCCCAGCTCCTTGCCCGACAGGAAATCGGCCAGGTCGTAAGCGTTGCCGATGGTCGTGCCGCGACCGTACTCGTTTTGCCCCTTGGCCACGACGAACTCGAAGATCAAGACCGGTCGAACCTTCTCGGCCCGCAACCGCTCGAGACTCTTGAGGACCGATTGGCGCAGCGATTTGGTCCCGGCGATCGGCAACGGCACTTTGAACAACCTGCCCACCCGAGGAGCCGCCTTCCCCTCTACGGGGGGTTTCTCTGGTTTGGCCCGCTGGGCCCAGGCAGGCTCGGGCCAGAATAGGCCTCCGAGGGCCAGCCCTAGCGCAATCGTCGCCATCCGTTTGGTGCGCGACGCTCCCGGTTCACGCAGGCGCGTTGTCATTCGAAGGGCAACTCCTGGGGAAAAACCTCCGACAACTTCCCACGCATGAGCGGCTACAGCCGAAGGCTATTCGCTTCCCACGGCCGATTACCGCCCTCGACCACCCGAATCGCACGATTCGCTGTTCCCTAAGTTGTGAAATGCGTTAATCTTCCGTGCAGCCAATTATAGGCGTTCCCGTGATGCGGGGTCAACGACCCCATCCTCTCTAGCGGGGTGCCGTTCCACGCGCGGCGCTCCCGTTCCAACCGCGTCCCCGAGCATCGCGCCAAGCGGCACACGCACCCCGGTTGGCCAGAACGCCATCCGGCAACCGGCGCTTGGGCATGGGACGGCGGTAATATATTAGTATCGTGGGACGTGCTCGCGATGGTGCCGCGCCATCTTGCGCACGCCGACGCCGTGGCGTTTCCACGTTTGCACGACTTGTCTCCCAGGCCCAGAGGGCGAGGAGCCATCGGATGACTTCGGCCAAACCCCACCGTGGTGTTCCTTCTCCCTTTGGCCGTATGGCCTCGATCATACGGCTTGGGGTTTGCGCGGCCTTGGTGCTTCTCCCGCGGTCGCTTCCGGCCCAGCTCGGGCAACGGAGCATCCCGTCGATTGGATACCACGCGGGCATTGGGTTGCTCGCGGAAGGCGAGTACAAGGATGCGCTGGACCATCTCCAGGACGCCTGGAAGGGCGCGATCAAGACCACGCAGAGCCGCTGGATCGACTCGATTTGTTACCATGCGATGCTCGGCGAGTGCTACTACCAGGTGGGCGAGCTGGAGACGGCGTTGGAGCATTACACGGCCGCGGTTCGGCTGTACCTGGCGTTTCCCGACTGGATGCGCCGGGTGGAGTTTCCGGCCACGGTACCGGTAGGGCAGGCGCCCAGCGCGCGGGGTACGCCCTGGGGCGTCAGCACGCGGCCAGCGAAGCTCGGGCGCTATCCCGAAATGAACATCGCCCAAGGCCGGCTGGACAACAACTCCGTGATCAAGCAAGGCGGCGTGATCCAGATGCCGCAACTGGTGCCGATCCAAGTCCACGAGATCGTGCGTTCGACCGTGCTGGCGATCCGCCGGCGGGGCGAACTCTTGGGTCCGATCGCGAAGTACGATCCGCTGAACAACGAACTGATCGCGGTGCTTTCGCAGCGGCCGGGGGTGGCCAATCACTGGTCGCAGGTTTGGATCGATGCGCCGTTGGGCGTGGCCTTGCTTTACGGCGGTAAGGGAACCGAAGCCGTGGCCATGCTCAACCGGTCGCTCGTGGCCGCTGGCGAGTTCGACCATCCCCTGACCGCGACCTCGCTCTTGGAACTCGGCAAGATCGCACTCGCCAGTGGCAACCACGCCGAGGCGGCCCGGCTCTTCCTGGAATCGAGTTTCTCCGCCTTTCACTATGCCGATGTCGGCGTGCTGGAAGAGGCCCTCCGCTACGGCGCCGTGACGCACCTGGCGAGCAACGCCAAGGGGGTCTATCCGCCTTTGGCCGCGGTAACTCAATGGGCCAAGAGCAAGGGGTTGCGGCAGGTGCGGGTTTCGGCCCTGCTGTCGGCCGCGGAAAACCTCGCGGCGCTACGGCAGACCGCGCAGGCCGCCGCCGCGCTCGACGAGGCCCAGAACACGATGGGGCGCCGCCCCATGGCCCAAGGACGCCTCGGGGCCAGGCTCAGCTTTCTCCGGGGGCTGACGCTTTTCCAGCAGCACAAGGCGGGGCCAGGTGATGCGGCGATTGCCGACGCATTGGCCTACATGCGCCGCGGTTCCCTGTGGCTGTTCCAGCTCGCGCAGGCCGACGGGCGCCTCGTCGCCGACCAGATCACGCCGCGCACCGCCATGGAGCTGTACAAGGAGCTGCTCCGCGACCCCAAAGCGACCGACTGGGTGCTCGACCCGATGGAGTCGCTGGCCGTTCTGGCCACCCCGCACCCGGCGGTGTACGAGCGGTGGTTCCTCGTGGCGATGAAGCGAAACGACCACGAGGCGGCCCTGGAGATTTCCGACCGGGCGCGGCGCCACCGTTTCTTCAGCTCGCTGGCCTACGGGGGACGGCTTCACGTTCTGCGCTGGATCCTGGAGGCATCGGACGAAGCGATCAATCCGACGGCGATGCTTCAGCGCCAGGACGTGGTGGCCGATTACCCGGCCTTCGGCAAGCTGTCGCAGCAGGTCCGACAGCTCCGCGAGCAGGTCCGGAACCTGCCGATGGTCCCCCAAGACCAGGAAGCCCTCCGGGAGCAATCGCGGCTCTACGGAGAGATCGCGGCCTTGAGCCAGCAACAAGAGGCCATGCTCCGCGAGATCGCCGTGAGCCGTCGGCCGGCCGAGATGGTCTTTCCGCCGCTGGTTCCCACCCGGGAACTCCAGAAGTCGATTCCCAGGGGCACGGCCGTCCTGGCGTTCTTCGCGGCCGGCAGCGACCTGTACGCGTTTCTGTTGACCCAAGACAAGTACGGCTTCTGGACGGTCAAGACGACCTCAGCGGCACTCGGCCGGAAGATCGTGGCCCTGTTGCGCGAGATGGGCCATTTCGAGCAGAACCACGAACTGGGGGCCGCCGACTTGGCCAATGCCCAATGGAAACAAACCGCGCGCCAGCTCCTCGAGGGGCTCTTGGCGGGCTCCTCGGCCGATTTCACGCGCCGGTTTCCCGAGTTGGTCGTGGTGCCGGACGGCATGTTGTGGTACGTGCCGTTCGAGGCGCTCCAGGTGAACGTGAACCACCAGTTGCAGCCGTTGATCGCGCGGTTCCGCATCCGATATGCGCCGACGGTGTCGCTGGCGGTACCGGATCGCCGGGGGCGGAGCCCCGCCGCGGAAACCGCCGTGGTGGTCGGCAAACTTTACCCCCGCGACGATGCCCAAGTGGCCCAAGCCGCTTGCGAGCAGCTCGCCAAAGTCCTGCCCGGAACCGTGGCCTTGAGCAAGCCGCCCCTGCCGGCGCCTTCGGCACTGTACAAGCTGCGCCTGGGCCGGCTCATCGTGCTCGACGATCTCAGCCCGGCGGAGGGAACCTCGATCTACGGCTGGGCACCGGTCCCCATTGAGCGGAACAAGCCGGGCAATGCGCTGGACGACTGGCTCGCGTTGCCTTGGGGTGGCCCCGAGGTGATCGTGCTGCCCGGCTTTCACACCGCCGCCGAGAACTCCCTCAAACGGATCCACCGCACGGCGCCAGGCTCGGAGATGTTCCTGACGGTCTGCGCGCTCTTGTCTACTGGCGCCGAGACGTTGCTCATTAGCCGGTGGCGCACGGGCGGGCAAACAAGCTTCGATCTGGTGCGCGAGTTCGCCCAGGAACTCCCCCATGCCGCGCCGTCGGAGGCGTGGCAACGTGCCGTGCTCTTGACCATGGCCAGCCGCGTGAAGACCGACGCGGAGCCGCGGTTGAAGCGTTCAACCGCAGGCGACGACGTGCTCAAAGCCGAACACCCGTTCTTCTGGGCCGGCTACCTGCTGATCGACAACGGCAACCCGGCCGCGAAAACCGAGGCCGAACCGGGCAAGCCCGACGCCAAGCCGGTTCTTAAGAACCAGCCGGGCGACGACGAAAAGCCGGGCGCTCAAAAGAAACCGGACGAGGCCATCAAGCCGATGGCCCGAGGGAACGCCCAGGCCGACGGCCACGGCGACGACCCCAAGGGCCAACTGGCGCCCGGGGCAAAACCCGCTCCCGCCAAAGCGCTGAGGCCACCGACGAACCGTCGAGGGAGAGACCCCGAAGACCCGACGTCAGCGCGCCGCCCGTAGTCCGAGCGTTCCCAGGCGGGGGGCGGTCTCGTTTCTCGGCCCCATGGCAGGCGGAGACGACGTGCCGGTCCCCTTGCCGCGAAAGCTTGCTTGGCGACCAGTCAAGGACCGATCGGGGTGGGAACCCGCTGGAGGAAGTCCCTGGGACCGCGCACGGTGTAGTAGGGATACGTGACCTGTCCGATCGGCGGGCCGGGAGTAAAGGCCTCGGAGCACTTCCCGCACCGCCCGCCGCGGACTGGGTCGCCACCATGGCGGCACATCAAGCCGGCGCGCCGGGAGCAATTCTGGGGTTGGCCGCAACCCGAATCGCACCCCTCCGGTCCGTTGGCACAACCGACCACGGCCGCCAGCATCGACGCTGCCAAGAGACTGACCAATAGGCGTTTCATGGCCCAGGATTCCTTCTAGGTCGAATGGGTCTTCCTCCTCGAAGATGGCGGCTGGGAGACCGCCACGTGGCAGGACGGCTTTGCAAACGCGCCCTACGGATGACATCGGTCCGGGACGTGGCGCAGTCCAGAAAATCGTCAGAACTGGCTCGCCCGGCACGCACGGAACGCGTCTACCCCACGAAAGCCCCCCTCTGTGGTGCCAGGCCGTGTGTCACGACCGACGGGGTAATTGCGAACGGGGCCCCTCCCGATTTCCACGGCGAAGCCCGCCGTGCCTGGTTGCGATCCGCTCGGGGGCCGCCCTGGATTCCCTCGATGGCGCGTGGTACCTTGAACGCCACTATGGTCGCGCCGCCAGAGTTCATCGAGCAAGTCATTGCAACCTATCACAAAGCGGCTGAGTTCAATCAGCTCGCATCGGGGCGCGAGGGCAACGTCGTGGTCATCACGCCGGAATGGGCCGACGAGGTGATGATCACGGGCGATCTCCACGGGCACCGCCGCAACTTCAATCGGATTTGCCGGATCGCCGCGCTGGAGCGACACCCGCGGCGACATCTGGTGCTCCAGGAGGTCTGCCACGGCGGACCGGTCTACACGGCCAACGGCGGCTGCATGTCGCACACGCTACTGGAGGACGTGGCCGCGCTGAAAGTCGAGTATCCCGAGCAGGTCCATTTCCTCCTGGGCAATCACGAGCTGTCGGAGCTGATCGACTACCCGATCCAGAAAAACCGGCAGATGCTCAACTTGCTGTTCCGGCTGGGCGTGCAGCACGTGTATGGCGACGCTGCCGACCGGGTGCGGGAGGCGTACGCGGAGTTCATCCGCACATGCCCGTTGGCCCTGCGGATGCCGACCGGCGTGTTCCTCAGCCACAGCGTGCCCGACCGTTGCGATGCGCGGGGGTACGATGCCTCGGTGTTCACGCGGCCGCTCGAAGCGGCCGACTACCGCGAGCACGGCGCGGTCTTCGATCTGGTCTGGGGCCGCGACTACCGGCAAGCCAACGCCGAGGCCTTCGCGCGGATCGTGGGGGCCAAGGTGCTGATTCACGGCCACGAGCCATGCCCCGAGGGGTTCTCGACCCCGAACCGCCTGGAGATCATCCTGGACGGTTGCTCCGACACGGCCTGCTACGTAGTGCTCCGCCCCGATCAGCCGCTTGCGCACGCGGAGATCGTCAAGCGGATCCGGCCTTTGGCCTGAGGGCCCCGGCAATGACCGCTGGCTGCCTCGGCGCGAGGGCTAGTCGCCGAACGTGGGCCCTTTCTTCTTTTTGGTCTTGGCCTTGGGGATCATGACCTCGGGCAGTCCCCCTTGGCCGAACGTCGGCGCGGCGGCCCTCTTCTTGGCGGCCGGCTTCTTTTTCGACGACGTGGTCGAAGTGCGGCCCGAAACGCCGGCCGCAAAGGTCGGCGCGGCCCTGCTCTTGGCCTCGCCCTCGGCGCCGCCGCCTGCCGTGGGCTTTTCTTCACCCTGCGCCAACGTCTCGGTCGACGGGGTCTCGCCCTCGTCGAACTCCCGCACGCGCACGCGGTGGACCACCGGCGTCGTAAGTTCCGGCTCATGCAGGCACATCAGCAGGCCCGTCTTCGTGCCCAGGAAAAGCCGGTCGGACCAGTCATTGACCGGCCGTAGGGCGTAGGCCACGGCAAGGGGGAAGGTGTCGAGCCGAGCGCCGGTGCGGGCGTCGAGGATCGCCACCCGGCCAAGACGGTCCGTGGCATACAACCGGCTCTTGCTCGCCGCGAGCAACTGCATGATGCCGGGACTCGGCCCCTGCCACATGTCCTGACCCGACTTCGCGTCGAGGTTGTACAGTCCGCCGAACTGGTTGGCCACGAAGACCCGATGGCGAATTACCACGGGCGCCTGGTTGATCGCGTCGCCGGTGCTGAAGCGCCAGAGGTGCTTGCCGTCCTTCTCGCGGATCGCATGGACGAACCCATCCTGCGAGGCGGCAAAGATCACGCCCGAATCGCCGACGATGGCTGGGTCGGACGGAAGGTACGCGGGCGACGAGACGATGGGCGCGTCGGTGTGCAAACGATAGCGCAACTCCAATTGCTGGTGGAAGTGCCGGTTGACGAAGCCCACGCACAAATAGCCCTCGTCCGTCGGCCACGCCACCCATTCCTCGTCGGGCGTTTGCCGCGTGACGAGCGGTTGCACCAGCGTCCGGCCGAACGATTGGCAAACCACGGGGCGAAGCTGCTCCTGGTCCAGCCGAAGGTCCTCCGGAGACGGCTCGCGGTGGCTCGCTTGCGATTCGGAGGAGGCGGTCGGCTTCGCGTTCTTCGGCAGTCCCTCGGCCGTCGGCCGGAGGACCTTGATCCGGTACGTGATGAACTTCCCGCTGACCGTCGGCACGTAGACCCGCTGGGAACTCATCGCCGGTCCCGCACCCGCCGCGGCGTCGAGGGTGGTTTTCCACAAGAGCTTCCCGTTGGCGCGGTCGTACAACTGGAGTAGCGATCCGTTGACCACGGCAATCATCCGGTTGCTGATGCCGGGGGTGAGGGTCGGGTGGTTCGGGTCGCCAACCTGCTGGACCCACAGGGTCTGGCCGGACTCGGCGTCGATCGCCTGGAGAATCGCCCGATCGGTCTGGACAAACACCGTCCCCCCGTCGATCACGATGTCCGTCACTCGGCCTCGGGCGGGGTCGAGCTGCACCTGGGTAAACCAGGCCCGGACCAGCCCATGCCGACCGACTTCGGCATCGGTCAAGAGTTCACTGCCGCAAGCGCCGTTCGACGTGCCAATCCCCCCCACCGCAACCAACAGCGCAAACGCACAAAACGAGTGACGGATCATGTCAGATCGCCTCGGTAAATCCACAATCAACGGCATCCCGCTCGTGAGACCCACTCCCACCATTTCATGATACTAACCCTTGGGGAAGATTGCACCACAAAAAACGAGGCGATCGCGGATTCCCCCCGATGGAGCCGTGGGAAGGTCGGCACACACGGGGTGGCGGCCCCTTGGCCCAGCGGATTCTGCCGTGTGGCCATGCGGCATTCGGTATAATCCCGGTTTCGGCCGGCATGGGAGGTGTCGCTGATGGACTTGGATCGCCTGGGCCCCACAGCGCAGAAGTATGCGTGCGAGATTCTCGGGTACCTGAACTTCTCTTCCGGTAAGCCCGACCCCGCCTTCCTCCGCAACCTGAATAGCCTCTTCGGTGTAGTAGAATCCACCCGTGGGGAGCATGGTGTGACACCGACGTGGAAGGCCGTGCTCTTGCTGCTTCAGCGTGGCCTCGAGGAGTTGCGTCGCTCGTCGGAGGCCTTTCGGCGTTCCGATCAGGCCGAGTCGGTGTTGGCGATCGTCACCCAGCGCCTCTTGCCCGAATACCGCCGCTTCCACGGCGACCTGTTGTTTCATCAGACCGACGAGGCCTTGTTCCAGCCGTTCTTTCTCGGCCATGCGTTTCAGGCCGTGCTGGCTCAAGGAGGCCCCTGGGACATACCCGATCGGGTGGCGCGCGAGGCTATTCGGCGGCTGAACGATTTCATCGGCCACCGTCCCGTGGCCGTGCTGCGCACGCAGCAGAAGATCCAGCCTTACGAACACGAGTGGGTGCATCCCATCCCCTTGTACGTCGAAGGGGCAGGCGTGTCGATCGGGTGCTACCACGATGTGGTCGAGAAGGCATTGGACATTCTGCGACACACGCCCGACGACCTGCTCGATCGGGCATGGTTCCGTCCCGAGCTGATGCAAGAGTTGGCGGTCGACCCCCGGGCGTACGATTTCGACCATCCGGTCAACCGGCGTCCGAACTACCATTTCGGGGGATGGGATTCTCACCGTATCGACAACCGGGGCTTCTATCGTCGGTATGTGCTCCAGCAAGTGACGCTCGATGCGCTGTGGGGGCGTGTGCAGGATCGTAGGGATCTCCCCTATGAGGAGACGTTGTTTGAAGCCGCCGCGGTCTTGGCGGGTACGATCTTGATGGGGTCGGGCGTGACGGGCAGCGGTCCGGAGACGCACGATTCCTCGGTCAGCCTGGCCACGCTTCTGCCCCACATCGCGGCGTATCGGGACGACTTCTATGTTCAGCTCTTGGAGGGGCTTCGCGGCCGGCATGGCGAGCGGCTTCGCGCCGAGGCGCAGGCCCTGCGCCAACCCTTTGGCGGGGCCCGGCAGCACCTCAACCAGACGCTGGCGCGCCGCCGTGCCGCCCAGTTGCAGCATGTCCACCTCGCGCGCCTGTTTGCCCGGATGGGCTTCACCGACGCGGCGGCGGAGCAAGCCCATGCCGTGCCGGTAGCCTCGGCGCGGATGCGGTGCGAGATCGACTGCCGACTGACGACGGCCCATGCCGCCTTGGCTCAGGGCCAGCTCGAGCTGGCCGCGAAGCAGTTGCCCGAAATCGAGGACCTCTTGCACCGGGCGATCGAGTGCGGGGCGATGGTCGATCCGTGGAACATTTTGGGCTTTGGGGGCCAGTTTAGCAAGTTTCCCGCCCCCGAGGATAGCATCCACGACCACCGCGTGGACGACCTGTTGGAGCTGATGAACGAGTTGTTCGATCTCTATGCGCGCCTGGAGGAGGGCGCGGCAGCAGCCGGCGACGACCCGTGGGTCGACCGGCTCGCGGCCCGGCTCGATCGACTGGCCGCGTGGTGGGACCGGTACGCCTCGACCGAGGTCAGCGGCATCGAGGGCATTTCGGGCCGCCAGGTGTGCGAGTCGGCCGGGCGGGTGGCCAAGGCGCTTCGCGCATGGCACCGCGCCGGCACGGAAGCCGGCAACCTCGCCTTTTGGCGGCGACATGCCGAACGGTTTCGATCGCCCGAAGCCTACGGGCTGTTGGTCGAGGCCCTGCTCAAACAGCGCGATCTGGTGGCGTCGATGGCCCTGGTGATGCACTGGCTGAGCCAGTCGGACGAGATTCCGCTGGCGCAAGGGCCGCACTCATTCGGCACCTTGGCCTTGCGATGGATGGAACAGGTCTGGCGGACCGACGAGTCCGGCCCGGCCTCGCCCGCCCGCCCCGTGACCCTGGCCGAGCGATTCAACCTGTCGCGGAAATTCCTCGACTATCTCGAGGCGAACGCCGAACCGCTGTGGGGCGTGCCCCGCCTGGAGTTGGCGGGCCAGTCGCTCGATGGCGGGTTGCCCTCGGCCGAAAACGGCCAGGAGGAGGACCCCGACGACGAGAAGAACCTCTTTCGCGCCGCCTACGAGAACGTCACCTACCGCGACACGGCGGAAGACGGCTTCGAGGGCGAGATGCTCGAGGGCGCGGGCATCGAGGCCACCGACTTCGAGCTGTCGGCCGAGGCCGGGCGGATCCATGGGCGGCTGACTTTCCTCATGACGGTCGTCCGACTCTGGAAGACCGTGGCCGCGGCGACCCTCGACGACCGCGATCCCGCCCGCGATGAGGCCGTCGCCGGGTGGCTCCGGCAAGTGTCCGCGTGGCGACGGTCCTTCGCCGACCTGCTTGCAGCCGTCCATCGCTACCGCATTCCCCCTCCGCGCGGCACGCACGATTCGCTGGTCGAGTACGACCGGCGCCGGGCCGTCAAGGAAGCGCTGCTCGACCGGATCGTGGGCGCCGCCGTCGAGACCGCCGACGCCGGACTGCTGCTTTCCGCGATGCTCGGCTCGGCGGCCCCGGAGGGCGGCATCGAAGATTGGGAGCCGCCGGTGCGCCGGGTTCTTGCCGCCCTGGTGCGCAGCGATGCCGCGGGCGTGCGCGCCGCGTGGCCCGATCTGGTCGATGCCCTGGCCGGCCAGCCGCTGCTCTACCTTCCCACGATCCGGGGCGGAAACCCCCAGCGCATCGCGGTCTCCCGAACCCTCCAGCAAGTCCTGGGCCGACTGCTCGACGCGTTGCCGCGCTTGGGCCTGCTCTACGAGACCTACCAGCTTTTGGGCGTGATCCAGGAGATGGAGCGGAACCACCCGGCCGGCCCGGGGGCCATCACGGAATTCGATCGCCTCTTCGACACGGCATGCCGCGCCATCTTCCGATGCCTGGTCGAGTCGTCCGAAGCCTGGCAGGCACCGCGCGGCGCGGGGGGCGTTTCGGCCCAGCGGCTGCTTGGGGAGACGTTGGAACGCGCCAGCGAGCGGCTGTTGCGTCGTTGGTTGGCGCATAGCCGCAACGTGCGCCTGTCGGTCCTCGAGGCCGTCGACGAACGCAGCCGGTGGCACGGCCTGAAACAGTTCATCCAGCGCTATGGGCGCGATCTGTTCACGCAGAAATTCATGATCTTCGCCAACCTCCGCGCGATCTTGCATCAGGGGGTGGGCCGTTGGCTCCAGTCGCGCGAAGAGGCTTCCGACGACGAACGGTTCCTGCTCTTGGAGGACCTCGACCGGAAAATCCCCAGGGCTCAGGCCGTGCATTGGCTCGAATTGATCCTCGAGGCGGTCGTCGAGAACTACGGCGAGTACATCGACTACAACAGCACCACGACCCAATCAGACCGGGGCGACATGCTCTACACGCTCCTGGATTTCCTCCGGCTGGAGGCCAGTTACGATCGCGTCGCCTGGAACCTCCGCCCGGTGGCCCTGGCACACGATGTGCTTGTCCGGTCGGGCCGGGTTGAGGCGGCCGACCTGTGGCGCGAGATGGTCGCCCAGCGGAGTTCCACGGTGGCCGACGACCATCTCCAGCGCTTGCAACGTCTGGTCGCCAAGTACGGAATGCGTCTTCCCAGCGTCGCCGACCGCATCGGCGAGCGGTTCGTGCGTCCCCTCCTCGTCGATCGCCTCTGCGCGCTGGTGCGCCCGGCCGTCGAGGAACTTCGTTCCGGCGCGATCACGGCCTCGTTCGAGCAACTCCGGCGCGAAATCGAGCCCTTTCTGCGAGAACCTAGCGGCGTGGGGTTCGACGTACCCAGTTGGCTGGAGTCGTTGGAAAAAGAAGTTGGCAAGCTCCGGGCGGACCCCGCCGAGGATGATCCGTTCGGCCCCCTCGACAGGATTCCCCAGGTTCGCCTCTCCCTCGACGAGACCCGTCGGCAGATCGCCTCCTGGGACGACGAGGGTTGACCTCGCCGTTTCTTCGAAGAGCGGATAGACTACACCCGTGTGCCGTGCCGTCCCGTTCGGTGGGACCCCCCGATGGATTTCCGCGTTGACTTGCAAGAACTGTTCCGCGGGCCCCTCGACCTGCTGTATTACCTGGTGCGCAAGCACGAGGTCGAGGTCGAGGAGGTTCCGCTCGCAACCATCACCGAGCAATACCTCGAATACCTCGCGGTGTTAACGGAGATCGATGTTGACGCGGTCGGAGATTTTCTGGTCGTCGCCAGCACGTTGATGGAGATCAAGTCGCAGCGGATCCTGCCTCACGCCGACGAGGTGGAGGAAACGGTCGAAGACCCTCGGGAAGACCTGGTGCGCCGGCTGCTGGAGTACAAAAAGTACCGCGACGCCGCCAGCGTGCTGGAAGAGCGCAGTCGCCGCTGGCAACAGCAGTACGCACGCCGAGCCAGCGACCTTCCCCCTCGGGAAAGGGATCTCGCCGAGGAACCCATCCACGAAGTCGAGCTGTGGGACCTGGTTAGCGCGTTCGGGCGAGTGCTTCGATCCGCGGAACTCGTCCGTCCGTCGAACATCGTGTACGACGATACGCCCATCCACGTCTACATGACCCGCATCCAGGCACGGCTGACCGAACGGGGCCGGCTGGCGTTCAGCGGGCTGTTCGATCCGAGCATGCACAAATCGCGGCTGGTGGGCATCTTCCTGGCGATCCTGGAACTGGTGCGGCATCACCAGGTGTCGCTCGAACAGCACGCGACCTTTGGGGAAATCTGGATCTACCCCCGGCCGGACGCTCGCGGACCGTTGGACGTGTCGGCCGTCGACAACTACGACCATACCTCCGCGATCACGAACCCCGCATGACCGAACTCTCCCGAGCCGACGCGCAACTCCGCGACCAACCGATCAAGCGGCTGAGCCACAAGGCGATGACCATCGAGGGCTTTTCGCGGGCAGCGGTTCAGACCTACTGGCGCGTTCCCGAGTTCAAGATCGGGTTCGACCTCGGCGCGCAGCCGTGGGCGTTCATGGGCACGCCGACCTGGTTCGTGTCGCATACCCACATCGATCACGTCCTGGCCTTGCCAGCCTACGTGGCCCGGCGGCGGATGATGAAGATGGACCCGCCCACCATCCACTTGCCCGAATCGGCCGTCGATCCGGTCCAGCGCCTCTTGCGGCAGATCAGCCGGCTGGACCGTGGCCGACTCCCATGCACCCTCGTACCGACCCGGCCTGGCGACGAGATCGAGCTGTCGCGCGAGTTGGTGGCCACGGTCTCCGCCACGCGGCACACGGTGCCCTCGCTGGGCTTCGTGATCTGGGAGCGACGACGGAAGCTTAAGCCCGAGTTCCAGGGCCTGTCGGGTCCGGAAATCCGCGACCTCCGTCTTGGGGGAACCGAAGTGACCCAGGAACGGCGCATTCCTCGGGTGGCATACCTGGGCGACAGCTCGCCCGAGGGCCTGGACGACTGCCCCGCCATGTTCGAAGCCGAGGTCTTGATCCTCGAAGTCACGTTCGTGGCGCCCAGCCACCGCAAGCAGAAGATCCACAAGTTCGGGCACATGCATCTCGACGACCTGGTCGAGCGCCGCGATCGGCTCAAGAACGAGGTAATCATCGCCTCGCACTTCAGCACGCGCTACGATGCCCGGCAAATCCACCACTGGGTACGCCGCGCCCTGCCCGACTTGCTCGGTGGACGGCTGCACGTATGGCTGTAAGGGCTTGCCATTCAACAAGTTGGGCAATGCCGCCTGGGTTCGCGCGTGCTGGCCGCGTTGGCCTCGAAGCCCACTACTCCAGCGACCGGGCATCCAGGGCGATGTCGGCGTGCGGGTCGTGGTCGTAGAAGTGCCGGGCGATTTGGTCAGCCAAAATGCGCACAAACTCGCGGCGGAACTCGCCCTCGGGTTTCTCCGAGGTCTGAACGACCCGATTGGGCGGATACACCGTCTGCGGCGGCCGCTTCTCGAAAACCAACTGCCCGGTCTTGCAGTCGTACACCCGTACCCGCACGTTCGCCCGGCCCTGATAGAGCGTCTGCCCCTGGAGCAAGCTGAACTGTTCGAGGTCGATGCCCATGACCAGATCGGCCTGAAGCGCCTTACCCACCTGGGTGTACTCATCCCAGGTGTTCTCGTCCATCCACTCGGCGGCCTTGCGGTGGTCGATGACCTTGATCTTCGGCACGTTCTTGCGCAACAGGCCGCTGACTTGCTCGGCCAGGTCGTGCTCGACGCGGGCGTTGCGGTACTGAAGGGCCACGACCGGCCGGCAGACGACCACCACCCGCTTGTCTTTGAGCTTGTTGCACTCGGCGGGCACATCGGTGCCTTTGAACAGATAGGCCATGGTGAACAGCGCCGAGGTGCAGCCGGCCGTGGTGATGGCGGCGATCGCGAGTAGCGTCATAAGCACCCGACGCACCGAACGGCAGAAGGAGGGACGTTCCATCGGCGGTTCCCCAAGGTGTTCAAACGGTCCACAGGCGCAAGGCCCAGTCGATGAGCGTCACTCCGAGGACGCCTCCCGCAAGCCAAGCCCCCCACAGGGGCGTCGGCGTTCGGCCCAGCCACCGCCCGCACAGGGCACTGGCCAGCAACCACACGGCCGCGGCCAGGTCGAGTGCGGCCAGGAGCGTCCCTGCCGTGCTCGCCCGAACGGCCTTCACCACGTGCCCGCGAACCGAATGGGCCCACGCCGTGGTCATTCCGCAGGTGGGGCAGGGCACGCCGAACAGTGCCACGGAACTGCACGGCGGAAAGCCCAATTGCTCATGGGTGCCACGGCCGCGGGGGTCCGGTTCGAGCAGGCGCGCCACGACCAGAGGCACCAAGAGGCCAACCCCCAACAGGGCGGCCCACCGCCGCGACTGGTCTTGGAGGGCAACCTGACGATTGCGGTGCGTCCCCGTCGTGCTCATCGAACGAAAGGAAGGGGGAGAATAGCCGGAGGAACCATGAGACGCAAGGCCGATTCCCGCGCCCCCCGGCGCCCGGGTGCCCCACGCCCTCGGCGAACCTCGGCCCCCCGCGCACCAGCCTTGACCTGTATCATCGGCCCCCGGGGACCGCGCTGCAAGTCAGCCCCCCGGCCGGTTCCCGGTTCCGCTCGTTGCCGCAGACCGACCGATTTGGTATGGTGGACTCGACGGGGCAAGGCCGGGAATCGAGGAGGCACGCCATGTGCAGCCGGGCGGAGCGATTCTTGGGCATCGTGGCATGGGGCATCCTCGCGGCGGCACCGGTGGGGGCCCCGGCCGCCGATCGCCCCGATCGCTACCATGACATCGTCAACCGGTTCATCGAATGGGATGTCGGCCGACTGCCAGGCCCGGCCGGCCAGAAAGCGCGGGAGCAGTTCGCCGCGCTTCACGGTGCCCAATGCGTACCCGCGCTGGTCCGCGGCGTCAACCGCGCGGCCCGTCTCAGCGCCAGTTGCCCCATCATGGCCCTGAGCGCCAAACTCACCCAGGTGCTCTCGCAGATCAAGGACCCCAAGACGCTCGAATACGTCGTCCGAAACCTCGATCGACCCGGACCGGGCATGCCCTATGGCCAGTATCTCGAGAGCCTGCGGCGCACGGTCCAGGAACGGCTCGGTGGCCCGGTCGCCCTAGGCGACGAACTGGCCCTGAAGCCCGGCGATCCGGTCATGCTTCGCGTGCGCAACAAGCCGATCCGCCAGTGGGATTACCCCGAGTTGGTCAAGATGGTCGAGTACGCTAGGGATTCGGCCCAACTCCAAGTGCTTGAAGAACTCAAGAACCGCAAGGGCTCGGAATACACCGAGGCCCTTGCTCAAGCCATCGGTCGCGTGCCAGACCACGTCAAGCCCGCGGCGCGGGGCATGCTCGGCCAACGACTCGCCCGAATGAGCGAAGAGACCTTGCGCGCGAAGCTGAAGGACCCCAACGACGAGATCCGGGCGGCCGCGGCTAGCGCCGTCGGCTATCGGGGCCTGCCCCTGTACCGCGAGTTGGCCGCTGCCCTGCGCGACCGCAGCACGCTGGTCGCCACCGCGGCCCATGACGTGCTGGTCAAACTCGTGGGCGAAGATCTGGGGCCGCCCCCCAACGCCACCGGCGTCCAATGGTTCGAGGCCAGCAAGGCGTGGGAAGAGTGGATCGAGAAGAACCAACCGGCAAATCGGTAGGCACGACAAACCGTGCGTTGGGCAAGCCGGCGGAAGCGGTGCAATCGCAGCCGATCCAAATCCCTGGGCCCGATGCCCAGCAAGGATCGAGGAAACGCCATGCATCGACGGCTCCTGGCGTTGGCGATGCTCTTGGGGCCACTGCTGGCGCTGTCGGCGTTGAGGGCCGGCGCGAAATCAGGCGAATGCCCGGCCGGATCGGCGACGACCTGCATTCGGGGTCGCGTGGTCGATGAAAACGGGCCGGTTCGCGGTGCCCGCGTCGGCGTGCGCGGCTCGCCGCACCGGGGGGTCACCGACGTCGGCGGGCAGTTCGCGATTCCGACCCACGGCGCCAAGGCGCCGCTGCGCGTGGTCGCGTCGCGGCCTGGCGCGCGCATCGCTGGCGCCGCGTGGCGCGGTGACTCCGAGCCGCTCGTCTTGCGGCTGGAATACCCGGCCGCTTACGACTCGAGCCACTATGCCTGGATCGCCTCGGCTCCCGACCCAGCGCACCCGGAACAGTGCGGCAATTGCCATGGGGAGATCTACCGCCAATGGTCGAAAAGCGGCCATGCCCGATCCGCCGTGAACCCCTACTTCCGGAATCTCTACGACGGAACGGACTGGCACGGCAACGAGAACCTCGGCTTGAGCCTCCTCGACGAAGCACCCGAGGCCAGCGGCGTGTGTTTCTCCTGTCACGTCCCGTCCCTCAAGCCCGACGTCACCGAGGTCTCCGACCTGCGAAAGACGGGCGGCGTGGCGCGCGAGGGGGTCCACTGCGACTATTGCCACAAAGTGGCCGAGGTGACGCTCGACCAGCTCGGCCTCGACCATGGCCGTTTCGCAACACGGCTGCTCCGCCCGGCCTCGGGACAGCAGGTCTTCTTCGGCCCGGTGGACGACGACGACCGAGGCAACTCGGTGTACTCGCCCCTGTACCGTAAGAGCGAGTATTGCGCGCCGTGCCACGAGGGACTCGTTCTCGGCACCCACGCCTACGGCGAGTACTCCGAGTGGCTCGCCAGCCCCTACGCCCGGCAAGGCATCCAGTGCCAGGACTGTCACATGGCACGCATGACCGGGCTGAGAGACTCGGCTTCCTTGGCCGCAGTCGCCCAGACCGACACCAAGGCCGTGGCCGTCCACGGGCCGACGCGCGACCTGGCACAGCGCCTGCGGTCGCATCTGGGCCTCTCGGTCACCGGTTCGCAGAAGAACGATTCGTTGGACCTCACCGTCGAACTGCGCGTCCGCAACGTCGGACATCGGATGCCCACCGGCTACCCGGACCGGGCACTGCTGTTATGGGTCTCGGCCACTGACGCCGACGGAACGGAGTTGCCGCTGTTGGATGGTCCCCGCTTGCCCCCAGTGGCTGGCCTTGGCGACCCACGGGAGGGGAATCTAGCCGGACAGCCGGGGCAGATGTACGCGAAATCGCTCGAGGGGCTCGATGGAACGCAACCCGTGCCCTACTGGCGCCCCAATCGCATCGCGTTCGACACACGCCTTCAGCCCGACCAATCCGACCGGGTCCGATTTCGGTTCGGCCGGCCCGAGGGGGTTCCGTTCGTCTCGGTACGGTTGGTTTATCGTCGATTCCCCAAGGCAATGGCCGAGCAGAAGGGTTGGCCCGACAACGACTTGGAGATCCAGCACTGCGATTGGCATGGCGGAGAGTGACGTCCCAACACCCCCTAACAAGGTGGAGCATTCGCTTCTGAGGCTCAAGCAGCTCCACCAATCCGAGCATCGTGCAGAGTGACATTGCCCACTGGCACCGCGACCCGCTATGATGGGGCCTCTTTTCTAAGCGATCGAGACGCTTGGTTGGTTACCGAGACGGTTGGCCAGCCTTGCTTCCAGGGAGGGACGGCTGATCCAGAGCGATGGTGGCCTGCCATGCCAAGGAGGCTGTAGCGCGACATGGAATCGTCGAGAACGATGGCGTATCGGGCGGCCACGATGCTGGCCTGTTTGGTACTGCTGCCGCTGGCAGCCGTGTTCGGGACCTCGATTCCCGAGGTGGCGACACGCTGGTTCGAGCGTGGCGCGAAGCCATCCTTCGGATCGGAGCTGCCGGGCACGAATCGGCCGCCGTTTGATCCGCTTCGCAGGGTGGGCTCGGCTGCGGCCAGCGAGGGAACATCGGGTTGTTACCCCTCGATCGACGGGGCTTCGGGTGGGGAGAGAGGTGCCGGTCATGCATACCACCGTGGAGGGAGTCTCGCCACTTCGGGCCAGGTTGGAGGCACGGTTGCTCGCGCCACCACGATCTTCCGTCGTCAACCACTATCCAGTCCCGATCCGTTCGCGTATATTCAGCAACGGCTTCGAGCGCTAGGTGTGACGGACTATTTGCTGGAAACCTGGGGGATGGAGGGGGAGTTCTACCGGTTCTACGGTAGGGCGACAGTGGGCGGCAATCCCGATCATTCTCGCTACTTCGAGGCCACGGATCGCGACCCCTTCGAGGCCATGATTCGTGTCCTTGCCGATGTGGAATCGTGGCGCGCGGGCCGATGACGTGGTCTTACGGTCTTGTTGGGAAGCGTGGTGACCCCTACCGATGTTCGCCGTGTTCGAAGGCCCGGGACACTGGTTCGGCAGCGTCGCGCTGCGCTATGAGCCCGCCATCGTCGAGAGGGTCTGGTCGAAGCGAGGGGTGCCCTGCCGCGCCTGCCCACCGTTGGCGGGGAGGCCGGCACTTGCGTTGGGCGAGGAACCGCACGTGGGGGACCGGGCCTTGGTTCGGCCACCCGCGCTGGCTCGAGTGGAGGCCGTATTGCTACTAAGCCGTGAACCTGTGGCAAGCCGGAGACTGGCCACGCTGGCCGGCTTGGCGGATGGGACGGAAGCACGTACACTGGTCCGAACGCTCAACCGTCTGTACGATACGGAGGGTCGGGCGTTCCGGGCTGCGGAAGTGGCTGGGGGATTCCTGCTGTTGACGCGGGCGAAGTTTGCCCCCTGGCTCCGCCGTCTGCACGGCGCGCAGGCAGAAGTGCGTTTGTCCACACCGGCCATGGAGACCTTGGCCGTGGTGGCGTACCGACAGCCGGTGCTGCGGGCGGAGATCGAGGCGATTCGCGGGGTCCAGTGCGGCGAAATCCTGCGGCAATTGATGGATCGTGGGTTGGTGCGGATTGCTGGCAGATCCGAGGATCTAGGCAGACCGTTCCTGTACGGAACCACCCGGTTGTTCCTCCAAGTGTTCGGATTGCGGCACCTCGATGAGCTACCGCAAGTTGGGCTATTGAAACAACCTGTTCATTCTATTGATACGGAAGGGGAGTCGAACGTGAGAACCGCAGTTGACATGAATGCCGTCTTGGACGATGCGGTCGCCCGCAAAGCCGCTGCCACGGATTGGAGCCAGCGCGGCGACAAGATCGACGGCGACGATCGCCAGGTCGCGATCCGGTGCGCCGAGGAAGACGACGACCTCGACGACGAAGATCTCGACGACGAAGACCTCGACGACGAAGATCTCGACGACGAGGAAGATGACGACGAAGACCTCGACGACGAGGACTTCGAAGACGACGAGTGGGAAGAAGTCGACGACGAAGACGCCGACGAAGAGGAAGAGGAGGAGGAAGAAGAAGAAGAAGAGGAAGACGAGGACTGGGACGACGAAGACTGGGACGACGAAGACGAAGACTGGGACGACGAAGACGAAGACGAAGACTGGGAATAGACCTTTCCCCCTCGCACTGCGGATCGCCCTGGCACGCTTCGCGTGCCAGGATCGTTTCTTGGCTAGCCCACACGTGGGACTGCCCTGTACCGGCCGTGGGGCCTGTTGGCAGGCGACGAGGCCCTTTAGTCCTTGAGCTGGAAGAGCTTCGACAAGGCATCCAACAGTGCATTGGGGATCCCGTGGCGCGCTTCGTGGCGCAGGGATTCCAACGGCGGATGGAGCAACTTGTTGACAAGCCGGTCGAAGGACTCGCGGATTTCGTTCCGGGCGTGATCGTCCAACTCGGGCAGTTTGTTGAACAGCCGCCGGAGTTCATCCTCTTTGGGTTTTTGCCACCCCTGCTGAAGTCGGCGGATCACGGGCGCGGTCGCCCGGTGATGCAGATCGCCCATGAATCGGACCGTCTCCTGTTCGATGATCCGCAGGGCGTTGGGCAACTCCTTGTCGCGCTCGGCACGGTTCCGCTGGCATGCTTGGCGCAGGTCGTCGACCGAGTACAGGTAGACTTCGGGCCGATCGCCGATGGCCGGATCGAAGTCGCGAGGCACCGCCAGGTCGAGCACGAACAGGGGGCGGCGGCCCCGCGCGGCCTCCACGGTCTGGAACGCAGCCAGGGTGACGATGGGTTCTTCTGCCCCCGTCGTGCTGATCACCAGATCGGCGGCCGACAGTGCCGTCAGCAAGTCGCTCCACGGGGCGGCGTGCCCCTCCCAACGCCGGGCCAACTCCTCGGCCCGCTCGGCGCTGCGATTGACCACCGTCACCTCGCGCGCCCCCTGGTCGCGGAGGTAGCGGAGCGTCTCTTCGGCCATCTCGCCCGCCCCAATGACCAGCGTGCGCTTGTCGTCGAATCGCTCGAAGATCTGCTGCGCGAAGTCGGCCACGGCGACGCTGGGCACGCTGACGCGGCGCTGGTGGATCGTCGTCTCGAACGCCACGCGTCGCGCGGTCTTCAGAGCGGCCTGGAACGCCGCATGCAACACCGGCCCGGCGCTCTGCTCCTCGATGGCGATCTGGTACGCTTGCTTGACCTGAGCGAGGATCTGGGGTTCGCCCACCACCATGCTGTCGAGGCTCGATGCCACGGTGAAGAGGTGCCGCACGGCCGCATCGCTCGACCGCTCGTCGAGATGCCGGTCCACCGCGCATGCCTCCAGTCCGTGCCGATCGGCAAGAAACGCCACCAGGTCGCCGCGCCTCGGGCCATCGCCGTTCTCGGCGGCGGCATACAGTTCCACGCGATTGCAGGTCGAAAGGAGCACCGCCTCGGCCTCGGGGAATTGCTGGCGGAACTGGACCAGCGCGCGCCGCGTCTGCTCGGGGCTGAACGCCAGACGCTCGCGCAGGGCAATCGGCGTGTTATGGTGGGAGCAGCCAATGACCCGAAGGTTCATGACGCCCCTCCCGGTGCGGACGTCCCGGGGCGCGTCGCGCCCGGCTGCGATTCCGCCGGCGTGGCCGCGGGGCGCGGGCGATCGCCGCGCCCTGCGCGGTTCGGTCGCGGGCCGCCGTGCTGCGTGTCCATGAAAAGCCCCGCCGCCAACGCGGCCACCAGAAACGCGAAACTGACGACCGTGAAGTACGCCACCTTGCGACCCTCGCGCGCCGGCTGATAGACCAGGCCCAGCACGCTCGACAGAAGAAGCCACCCGAACAGGCCCCCGGTCACCAGAATCACCGGGTCGGTCCACGGGACGAACCCCGTGTCGCGGTCATGGTGAATCACGTTGAGAATCATGCCGGAGACGATCCCCATCGCTAAGGTGGCCATCGCCACGACCAGGGACCGGCTGTTCGTCTTCCGAAGCCATTCGAGGCTTGGCAGGCGCAGCCCGCGCTGCGGGGGAAGTTTGTGTTTTAGCCGCCGCGCCTGCCCCAAGTACATCAGCCCGGCCGCCAGACCCACCAGCACCGCCACCGTCGCCACGAGAATCGACCCGCCATGAATCAAGCCCCAGATCCGCGCGTCGGGCACCCGCGCAGCAGGCTCCGGATCGGCAAAATGATGCGCCACGCCGATCAGGCCCAGAACCAAGGGCAACAAGAACAGCCCAAACTGGACCTTGGGATAGGAAAACGTCAACAAGAGATAGACGATGGCCAACACCCAGGCCGCGGTCAAGTACCAGTGTTGGGTACTCGAGAAGGGCGAGCCGATGCCGTGCAGGTGCTCGTTGAACCGCACCCCCTGATAAAAGAGAAATGCGGTGTGCGCCACCAGGCCAGCCGCCGTGAATCCGAGCATCACCGCCCCCCGGATACCGCTGCGAAACAACAGCCGGGTCAGCTCCAACGCCAGCGCGACCCCGTAACTGGCCGCAAAACAGAGTACGGTGACCTTCGAGAGCATGAATCGGGCGGATGACGATCGGGGCCCCGGGAAGGGCTACCACGCCTTGGGGGAGGAATAGTCGCCGGTTGCTCCCGCTATTATACAATGGGGCGGCTGGTGTGCGACATCGGCTGGTTGCCGCAACGCACGTTTCTC
>DYLT01000373.1 GCA_020721945.1 Blastopirellula marina | reverse complement strand
ATGGGACGCTCGTATCCGCGCCAGCAGCCGGTCGTGTCGGCCGCCTCGCGGGCGGATGCCGCCTCGAGCGTTCGTCGAAGCGTGGCCTGGAGCGAGCCGGCGGTGTGGCAAGCCAAGGCGGCGCGCCATGCGGGTCGCGAGGCCCCCACGCCCGGCCAGCCGGCCGAGCGAAAACCCGCGTCGCGGCGGATCCGAGCGATCGAAGACCTCATCGGGTATGACGAGGCGTACGACAGGTATTCGGGCCTGGTGGCTCAAGGCCGGACCGATCTCGAGGCCGAGTTGGCCGACCTCTGCCGCGAGAAATCGCTCGTCCACCAGAGCGCCGGGGACACGGCCGGGGCCCTGGTCCTGCTCGACCGCGCCATTCGGATCTACGACGAGCTGGCCGAACGCTCCGGCGCGCCTCCGTGCCAACGGAGCCTCGCCCGGTGCCTGGCCAGCAAGGCCGAAATCCTCGTTCAGGCCGGCAAGTACCTCGCGGCCCTCGAGGCGTATGGCCGCGCGATTGCCCTGTGCGAGCGCCGGCCGGCCCAACCCCAGGCGAACGCGGTGGAGGACATGCTGGCCGGCTGTTACGCGGGCATGGCGGTGACGCTGGCCAAGAAAGGCGACTATGGCCTGGCGGTCCAGTGGTTCGACCGCGTGACCGCGATTCTCGAGCACGGCGTCGAGCACGAGCACCGGGCCGATCGCGCCGACGAACTGGCCAACGCGCTGCGAGGCAAGGCCGTGGCCATGGTCCTGCAAGGGGCCCCCGAGGACCGCCAGGGATGGTTCTCGGCCAGCCCCGGGCAGCACCTCAAGGAGGCGCTGGGGTTGTACGACCGGGCGATGCGGCTCTATGCCCGGCTGGGCGGACAAGGCCCACGCGACGATCGCCTGGTCGAGCAGGCCCGGTGCTCGGTCAACCGCGGCAACGCCTTGCACCTGTTGGCCGAGGACTGGCTCGCGCTGGAGGCGTACGACGCGGCCGGCGCCTTCCTCCGCACCCTGGATCCCGACGCCACGCTGCGGGAGCGCGCCGTCACGGCGATGAACCGCGCCGTGGTGATGGGCGACCTCCACGGCGAAATCGCCGCGCTGGGCGCGTACGAGGAAGCCCTCTCCGCCATGGAGTGCCTCGTCCTCAAAACCGGACGCGGCGAATGGGCCAACGAACTGGCCCTCGGCTGCCTGAACAAGGCCATCGCCCTGCGCACCCTGGGCGACGACCTCGAGGCCCTGGTGCTGCTCGACCGGGCCATTCCGGTCTGCCAGCGGCTGGTCCATCACGAGGGACGCCGCGAGTTCGTCCCGGACCTGGCCGCCTGCTACACGAACCGCGCGGTGTCGGCCGCCAACCGCGGCCAGCTCTCTCAGGCGGCCGAACTCTTCGATCGCGCCATGAGCCTCTGGGACGAAGTCGCCGCCACCAGCGCCCGAAGCACCGTCGTCGGCGACCGCGCGTTGTGCCTGATGAATCAGGGCACCCTGCACTGGCGCAAAGGCGACGCCCGGTCGGCCCTGGCGCTGTTCGACCGCGCCCTGGAAGCCTTGGAACTCCCCTGGCTTCACCGCACCCTGCCGGAACTGGCGGCCGATGCGGTCTTCTGCCACCTCAACAAGGCCCTGGTCTTCTGCCACCAGAACAAGCGCCGCGCGGCCGCTCGGGCCCTGGGTCGGGCGGAAAGCCTGCTGAACGAGCACGGAGGATTGCAGGAACGGGCGATTCTCAAGGGCCCGGTCGCCGGCCCGCTCTTGGACTTCGTGCGGCGCTGCGTGCGCGCGCGCGCGCCGAGCGCGAGCCGGGCCCCGGCCCTTCCGGGCGATCCGAAGCGGGCCTTCAACCGCACGCGCAAACGCCTCATCCACCTCCTCTGAGCCGGCGCCGGGGCCGGCACGCCGGACAAGCCGACCGGCCGCTCAGAGCACCTTGGTGAAGCCGGGCTTGGCGACGGGGTATTGTCCGCCGGCGTCGGCCCGTACCGGCGCGGGGGCATCGAGGCTGGCGATCTGATCGAGCCCCGGGGCCAATTCCAGGTTCGAGGCCATCGCCGCCTCCCACGTGATCTCCTGGCCCGACTCGGCCGCCATCCGCCCCAAAATGCCGACCATCGCCGCCTTGGCGCAACGCTCGGTCTCGTTGTACGGCTTGTCGTTGCGGATCGCGTCGAACAACAAATCGTGCTCGACCTGGTACTGGTTGCACGGCGGACCTTGGTATTCCCAAATGACGCGGTCGGGCGACGGTCGGTGCCCCTTGTAGATCTTGGGGTCCTTGATCCCTTCGCCCAGCACCGCGCAGCCGGTGGCCCCATGGATCACGTCGCCGAAAAAGCCCCAAGTGTTCGCCTGGTGCCGGCCTTGGGCGAAGAGCCGGGTGCCGTCGGCGAACGAGTATTCGACCGCGTAGTGGTCGAACAACTGGTCGGCGTCGGTGCGGACCTGGCGCCCGCCCTGCCCTTGCGCCGAGACCGGCCAGGCGTCCTTGCACCAGCAGCAGACATCGAGGTTGTGGATCAGCCAGTCGAGGAGGAAGCTCCCGTTGAGCCACGTGTAGCACGAGTAATTGTGGATCTGGTGGGCCAGCTCGCTTTCGCCCGACTTGCGGAAGTCGTGGAACCCGACCGGCCCGTGCACCCGGTAGGCCCAGCAGGTGATCCGCTCGCCGATGAGTCCCTTGTGCAGTTGCTCGACGGCCGCTTCGAGCGGCTTGTAGTGGCGCGACATGAGGCCGCCGGCCACCTTGAGGTTCTTCGGCGTGGCGGCCTGGCCGGCCTTGAGCACGCGGCGGATTCCGGGGGCATCGACCGCGAACGATTTCTCCATGAACACATGGCAGCCCTTGGCCACGGCGTATTCGAGGTGGATCGGCCGGAAGGCCGGCGGGGTGCACAGCAACGCCACACCGCCCGGGGCGATCACGGCGATGGCTTTCTTGAAGGCATCGAAGCCGACGAATTGCCGGTCCGGCGGCACATCGACCTTCTTGCCGAACTGGCCGCTGAGGGCCTTGTAGCTGCTTTGCAAGCGGTTCGAGAACACATCGGCCATGGCGACCAGTTGGGTGGGACCCGCGGTCGACAGGGCATTGGCCGCCGCGCCGGTGCCGCGGCCGCCGCAGCCGATCAGGGCGACCTTGATCGTGTTCTGTTCGGCGGCATAGGCCCGCGCCGACAGGGCGCTGGCCAAGGCCGCGCCGGCCAGCGCCGCTCCGGACGTCTTGAGGAATTCCCGCCGCGAACCACTTCGGTTACCCATCTTGCTTGCCATGGTCATCGTCAGCCCTTTCGTTCGAACAGGAATTAAACCGCGGACCAGCCGCGTTGCCGCGTGCACGCAAGCCCCGCAGGGACGTTCCCCGCAGGCGGCCGGCGCGCGGTTGGCCGAAGCCCTGCCGCTGGCGGAAGAGCCAATCATCCTCTTGCGCCCGACCTGGTGGCCGTGGCTGCCGCTCATTCCGTTCAATATCTCGGTGGAGATGCGGTGATTATCCTGGCGGTGGACCACGGCGAGAAGCGCATCGGGCTGGCCGTCAGCGATCCGACTGCGACGATTGCCAACCCCTTGACGGTCATCCAGCACGTCTCGCGCGTGGTGGATGCGGCGCAGGTGGTTGCGCTGGCCGCCGGGCATGGCGCGGGATTGATCGTGGTTGGCCAGTCCTTCGCTGAAGACGGTCAACCCAACCAGGCCGGACGCCGCGCGGCGCGTTTTGCCGAGGCCTTGCGCCAGCAGACTGCTTTGCCTGTCGAGTTGTGGGACGAATCCTTCAGTACGCAAACAGCGCGCGCTGCCCGCCTGCAGATGGGCGTTTCGAGAAAAAAACGCGCTGGTCACCTGGATGAGATGGCTGCCACCGTGATTTTGCAGTCTTACCTGGATGCGCACATCGCAAATCCAAAATCGTAAATCGCAAATCGCCAATCGCCAATCGCCAATCGCAAATCTCATGTCCCGCCGTCTTCTGCCTGCTTGGTTCTTTGCCTTTCTGTGTGTCTTCGCGTTAAGCATATTCCTTGGCCTGCCCGCCCTGGCATCTCGCCGTTATGGCCCGGCCTCCCCGGCGCTCGGCGCGCTCGACCGGCTTGAATTTTCGGCGCGCTTGTTGTGGTATAGCGGCCTGTTGACCCAGCCGCTCGATCCGGATGGCAATCCAGCGACAAACGACACGCCTGACGTGGTCAACAA
>DYLT01000029.1 GCA_020721945.1 Blastopirellula marina | reverse complement strand
CCGACCAGCGGGGTCCCAGGGTACAAGCGGATCCCCACGGCGGCCGCCGCGCAGTCGGGGCCGATCGCGCGGACGAACTCGATCGTCTCGGGCCAGGCGGGCGCGTTCGCGCGGATCGTGCCGTGCGCGCGCCGGACCAGGCCCGGAACCTCCTCCCAGTGGGCTTGGCGGCGGATGGCGCGGAGCAGCGCGCCCAGCGCCGCTTCGCCATCGCCGCGCACGCCGAAATCGGCCCCGACCCTTCGCAGCAGGTCCTCGGCAAAGATCGAGAACCCCACGCCCCCCAACACGGTGGGGGCCTCGCAGCGGTCGCGCACGGTGGCCACGGTGGCCTCGAGTTCGGGCACGAACCAACCGGCGCCCGGCCAGAAGCAGTCGTCCACGTTGCGGAACGAGATTCCCACCAATTCGGGGGCATGGCGGTCGAAGTAGTCGGTCAGAGTTCGTCCGGGGTCGTTGGCCAGGCACAGATCGACGATCTCGGTCTCGATTCCCGCGGCCCGTGCAGCCGTGGCCAGGTAGTCCAAGCCGACTGGGGCGATGGGTGGCTTCATGCGATTGGTGTTGATGAGGGTTAGCATATCCCCAGCGTGTGGCATGGGGTGTGGTGTGTCAAGCGTCCGGCCATAGCCAGGGAGTCGCCCTTGTTGGGTGGGTGAACCGCACCGAGTCGATACGTTCGCTCCGGTTTGGCGGTGCGTCTCCCGCAGGTTATCGGTGATGGCGAGTGACCCGACGCGGGGGAAGTCGGGTTGGCCTTCCCATGCCTCTTGTTTTTGTTAAACTTGGGCATTGGCGTCACCTGCCGTGGGTCTTGGTGTCTGGAGCGATTTGGGAAACGCGTTGGCCCTTGGCCTGCGGCAAGTCGTTAAAGTAACCGAAGTAACGAGCGATTCGCCAGCGTAGCTCAATCGGCAGAGCACCGCATTCGTAATGCGGGGGTTGCGGGTTCGACTCCCACCGCTGGCTCTTGGTGTCTGTTCGTTGTAGGTGCCGAGCCAACAGTCAGTTCGGAGAGGTTGGGGGGATGCCGGAAGCGCTGGAATCCGACCTGAAGCCATTGGTTCTTTTCAACGGGACGTTTGGCCCCCGCGAGATCGAGCACATCGTGCAGTCGATCTCGGCCGATTTCTCGCAGTACCGCGTGCTGCGCGACGCGGTGGCCGAATTGGAGGTCCAGGAAGACCAAAGCCCCGCAAGCAACGTGCGACTCGGGGTATGCCTGTATATCTTGGGTCGGTTCCATCGGGCGATGGACATCCTCCGTAAGGGGGATGGTGGAGCCCTGGCCCACTTCTATCTGGCCAAATGCCTGTTCGCCCTGGAGAACTACCTCGGTGCGATCGACGAGTATCAACTCGCCAAGCAGGCGGGCTACCATGCCGACGATTGTGCCCTCGGTCGCGCCGAGGCGCTTCGATACGCTGGCCGGCCCGTCGAGGCGCTTCAGGTGCTCGATGCGCTGTCGGGGGCGGTGGAGCAGACCGCAGAGTATTTGTACCAACGAGGGGCCACCGTTGCGGCCATCGGTGGCAATCCCAGTGAGGTGGTTGCTTTGTACGAACGGGCGGCTGAGGCCGACCGGAACCACGCGGGCGCGCTGTTCGGTTTGGCCTTGGAGAACGACCGTCGTGGCAACGACGACACCGCGCTGGATCTCTACAAGCGGGCGGCGTCCCGCTTCCCCACGCATGTCGGAGCCTTGCTCAATCTTGGGCTGATGTACGAGGATCGGGAGCAATACGACCGGGCTGCCTCTTGTTATCAGCGGATTCTGGATGTCTATCCCAATCATCCGAGGGCCCGGCTGTTCTTGAAGGACTCTCAGGCCTCCGGCGAGATGTACTACGACGAGGACGCCCAGAAGAAGCGCGACCGGATGAGCCAGGTCCTCAACATCCCGGTCACCGATTTCGAGCTGTCCGTTCGCAGCCGGAACTGTCTCCAGAAAATGGGGGTGATGACCCTGGGCGATCTGTGCCGTTGCACCGAGCAAGAGTTGCTTTCGAGCAAGAATTTCGGGGAGACGAGCCTGATCGAAATCAAGGAGATGCTTGCCTCGAAGGGGCTGCGTCTCGGCCAACTCGCGCAAGAACGGCAGGTCATCGAGGCGTTCGAGCCCGATTCGCTGAGCCCCGACGAACAGGCCTTGTTGAACAAGCCGATCGCCGACCTGGCGCTGTCGGTGCGTGCCCGAAAGTGCATGATCCGGCTGGGGATCAATACGGTGGGCGAGTTGGTCCGCCACACCGGCGACGAACTTCTGGAGTGCAAGAACTTCGGCGTGACCAGCCTGAACGAAGTGCGCGAGAAACTCGCGGGCTTGGGCCTGAAACTGCGCGGAGACTAGTCGGGTAGGGCCTCGGGGGTCGCGCAGGCGGACGTGACCGTCGTGAATGCATCGCGGCCACTGAGGGTTCCTGGCCATCGCACTCCCACAAGGTGGAGTGATCGGATAGGCCGCTATGGCGGACGCCCATCGCATGAGCGAGTCCGAGTTCTCGTTTCAGGTTCGGGCGGTGGATCCCCGTTGCAAAGCGCGCCGGGGCGTTCTACGCACACCCCACGGAGCCGTGGAAACGCCGGCCTTCCTGCCCGTCGGTACCGTCGCCTCGGTCAAGGGTCTCGAAGTCGACCAGCTCCAGCGCACCGGGACGCAAATGGTCTTGGCCAACGCCTATCACTTGGCGCTTCGGCCTGGGGAGGAAGTCGTCAGCCAACTGGGTGGTCTGCACCGATTCTCGGGTTGGGAGGGCCCCATCCTGACCGATAGCGGTGGCTTCCAGTTGTTCAGTCTTGCCAAGATGACCAAGGTCACCGAGGAGCGGGCTGTGTTCCGCTCCCACATCGACGGACGCCTCTTGGAGCTGTCGCCCGAGCGCGCCGTGGCGATTCAAGAGGCCCTCGGCGCCGATGTGGCCATGGTGCTCGACCACGTGGTGCCGCTTCCCAACCATCCTGAAGCGATTCGGGATGCCGCCGAGCGGACGGTCCGCTGGGCCGAACGCTCGCGCCGCGCAGCCCGCCGGAGCGATCAGGTTCTCTTTGCGATTGTACAGGGGGGACTCGACCCCGATCTGCGGCAATGGTGCGCCGGGCGGCTGGTGGAAATGGAGTTTCCGGGCTATGCGATCGGTGGGCTAAGCGTGGGCGAGGCGCCCGAACAGATGTATGCCACGCTCGAGGCGACCATCCCTGCCCTTCCGGAGGACCGGCCGCGTTACCTGATGGGAGTCGGCCGGCCCGTGGATCTGTTGGAGGCGATCCGGCGTGGTGTCGACCTGTTCGACTGCGTGATGCCCACCCGAAACGGGCGGAATGCCACGGCGTTCACCGACGAGGGCCTGCTGCGGCTTAGGAACTTGCAGTACGAACGCGATCCGCTGCCCATCGAATCGGGTTGTCCGTGCGTTGCCTGCCGTCGCAGTCGGGGTTACCTCCGGCACTTGTTCGTCGCGGGCGAAATGTTGGGTCCCATCTTGCTTTCGATCCACAATTTGACGTATTACCAGCGACTGATGTCCGCCGCCCGGGACGCGATTTCGGAAGGCCGGTTTGAGGACTTCTACGAGGCAAAACGGCAAGGCTGGCGCATAGGCCAGGGGGGAAGTACCCTTGTGCCTTGAGGCGCAACACCTTAAGATACTGGCCTACCCCGAACGGTCTGCCGAGGGCAAGCCCTCGCTGGCGCGTCGGGTTAGCAGGTGGCGGATTTTACTCCATACCAGGGGGGTGCTGTGCAGAGTTCAGTCTGGACCGCGATAGGGTTGTTCGCCCAGAACGGCGATGGTGCCGCCCCGGCGGGTGGGGGTGGCGGATTCGGCATGAGTTTCCTGCCCATCATCATCATCTTCGTTCTGTTCTGGCTTCTCCTCATTCGTCCGCAGCGCCGCGAACAGCGCCAACGCGAGGAGATGCTCAAGCAGGTCAAGCCGACCGACCGGGTCATCACCGGGGGGGGCATCTATGGCGTGGTGACCAGCGTGGACCGGGACGAGGGCTCGGTGGTCGTCCGAATCGACGACGCGAACAACACGAAAATCAAGGTGGCTCTGTGGGCGATCGCCCGGATCCTGACCAACGAGCCACCGGGTACGTCCAGCCGATAGCCGGCCAGGGGAGGCATCTGCCCTGCACCACCGCGACCAGACCACCCAGGCTTGCGTTTCCGCGAAACCCCCACTGAGTGGTTGTCCCGCGAGCGGGCAAGCCTCTGGAGCGGTTTCCGGAGCAATCTCGAGATTACGACCAGGAACGAGCAGTCATGGATCTCCTTTCGATCATCGGCTTGGCGCTGGTGGCCGCCTCGATCCCGTTGGGCTGGGCACTGGCCAAGCACTGGCGCATGCCCGAGTACTCGGGCAAGATCATTCTCATTCTGCTGGTGTTCTTTGCGGGCCTGGCGGTCTGCGTGGTGCGGTGGGACGCGATTCGGCTGGGCATCGATCTTCAGGGCGGCGTGATCCTGGTGTACGAGGTGGTCGGCGGCATGCACGACGAGTCGGGCACGGCACCGGACGCGACGTCGGGCCGGAGTGCCGGCGACCTGAGCGGCCAACAGATGGATAAGCTGATCGCCGCCGTGGCCCGGCGCGTCAACCCTGGCGGGCAAAAAGAGGTGACGATCCGGCAGTTCGGGCCGCGTCAGATCGAAATCATCGTGCCTGAGAAGAAACGACGCGGCGACGACTGGCAAACCGATGGCTTGACGGCCGATGCGAGTCAGGCCGACGTCGAACGCCTCAAACGGATCCTCTCCAGTGCCGGAACGCTGGAGTTCCGCATCCTGGCCAACCCGAAAGTCCACGAGGCGTTCATCGAGCCGGCGCTGGCCTTGAAAGACGAGACCCAACTGAAAGGGCCCGGCGGCGCGCTGTTGGCGTTTTGGGTTCCCGTGTCGCCCAAGGAACGCAAGAGCTTCGAGAGCGATCCCGACGTGGTGAAGCGGGTCCGCACCGTCGGCAAGGAGGAGCGCTTGGAGGTGCTGGTCATCAAGGACGAGTGGGACGTCACCGGCCAGTACCTCGTGCGATCGGTCCGCGGCCTGGACGACAAGGGTGGCTACGCGGTCCACTTCAGCTTCAATGCGGCGGGTGGGAACCTGTTCGGGCGTCTGACGTTCAATCACTTGCCCGACGAACGCCGCAATCTCCGCTACCGCCTGGGCATCATCCTCGATGGCTATCTCCAATCGGCCCCGTCGATCCGAAGCACGATCTTCGAGAATGGGATCATCGAGGGCCGGTTCACGGCGCAGGAGGTCGACGAACTGGTCGAGGTGCTCAACGCGGGGGCCTTGCCAGCCACGCTGAGCAAGGAGCCGATCAGCCAGCGCGTCATCGGCCCGACGTTGGGTCGCGACACCATCGAGAAGGGCATGAATTCGCTGGTGATTTCGCTCTCGCTGGTGTTCGTCTCGGTGCTGTTGTACTACCGTTTCGCGGGGATCGTGGCGTGTCTCGCGCTGGTGATGAACGGCATCCTTCTCTTGGCGATCATGATCCTCATCCAGGCCCCGTTCAGCCTGCCCGGCCTGGCCGGCTTCGCCCTGACCATCGGCATGGCCGTCGACGCGAACGTCCTGATTTACGAGCGGATGCGCGAGGAAGCCACGCGCGGGGCGGCGCTGCGCATGACTATCCGCAACGGGTTCGAGCGGGCGCTCAGCGCCATCATCGACTCGAACCTCACCACGATGATTACCGCCGCGGTCCTCTACGCCATCGGCACCGACCAGGTCAAAGGCTTCGCGGTCACGCTCTTCTTGGGCATCCTCTTGAGCATGTTCACCGCGATCTTCTGCGCCCGCGTCGTGTTCGACATCGCCGAACGCCGCCGCTGGATCGAGCGGGTGAACATGATGCGGGCCATTGGCCAGACGAACTTCAAGTTCCTCTCCCACAAGCGGCTGATGATCGGCATCTCGACCACGGTGATCGTCGTCGGGCTGGTGGCCTCGGTGTGGCGGGGCCGGGGGCTTTTCGACATCGACTTCACCGGCGGCGTCTCGGTCGAGGCGGTCTTCACCGAGAAACAAGACATCGCCGACCTGCGGGCTCGGTTGGCGAACCTGCCCGACGTAGTCGTCAGCGACGTCCGGCTGGCCAACGAACCGGTGGGATACCGGTTCGTCATCAACACGTCCAACCCGCCCGACGTCAGTGCCGAACAGTACCTCCAGCAGGTCAAGGTCCACTTGAAGGAGCTGTACGGCGACAAGCTTTCGCGCAACGCGATGAAAGTGACCGAGTTGTCGGCCGCCACGGCGGCCGGCGATCGGCGTCGCATGCAAGCGGCCCCGGGCGGTCGGTCGGAATGGATGGCGCTTTCGGCGCTGTTGTTGGCGCAGGTCGAGGCGAAAGCCGAGAACAAGCCGGACGCGGACGCGCGCAAGAAGGACGCCGGCGCGGCCAAGGAAGAACCCGCAGCCAAACCGCCTGCCGCCGAAAAGCCCAAGGCCAAGGAGCCCGAGAAGCCCGTGGCCAAGGAGCCGGCCAAGCCGGCAGTGGCGGCCGAGAAGCCGGCGGCCAAGGAGCCCGAGAAGCCGGCCGAGGTCCCGACCTACCGAGCACGCCTGACGTTCGACCACGCGATCACGCATGACGCCCTTCTCGGCGTGCTCCGCGATCAGGTTGAGGCGCGGGGAATGGCCCGCGACGCGGTGGAAATCGTTTTGACCCACCCGACGTACGAGGAGGGCTCGCCCACGCCATCGGCGATTTGGGAAGCCTCCATTCGCCTGCCCGCCGCCGAAGCGAGGACGCTGATCTCGTCGGTGCAGCAGTATTTCCACGACAATCCCTATTTCCCGCAGTCCAACACGATCGGCGGGGCCGTGGCACGAAACACGCAGTACCGCGCGGTGATGGCGCTATTGGCCAGCGCCGTATTCATCTTGTTGTACTTGTGGGTGCGTTTCCAACGAGTGACGTACCCCCTCGGGGCCGTCGTCTCCCTGGTTCACGACGTGCTCGTGACACTTATGTTCGTGGCCACCAGCTTCTGGCTCGCGCAAATCCCGCTGATCGGCGCGGTTCTCGGGGTCGAGCCGTTCAAGATCAATCTGGTGATGATGTCGGCATTTTTGACGATCGCGGGCTACTCGCTCAACGACACGATCGTCATCTTCGACCGCATCCGCGAGGTGCGCGGCAAGGCCCCTCAGGTCACCGAGGACATGATCAACCTGAGCATCAACCAGACGCTCGGCCGCACGCTGTTGACCGGCCTAACGTCGATGATGGTGATCGTCATCCTGTACATCCTCGGCGGCCCGACGATCCACGGGTTCGCCTACGCGATGATCATCGGGGTGGTTACCGGCACGTACAGCTCGATTTACATCGCTTCGCCGTTCCTGCTGTGGGTGAGCCGGGGCGCGGCGCCGGCCAAATAGGACCTTCCGGACCGCGAATCGGGCGAGTCTCCCGAGAACAAGCAATCGCGATGCGCGTGGCGATTTTCGACATCGACGGGACCCTGGCGCACTCGACCCGGGCCGACGATCGCTGCTTCGTCCGCGCCGTGACCGAGGTGTTCGGTATTTCGGGGTTCAGCACCGACTGGCTCGCGTACGAGCATCAGACCGATTCGGGCTTGTGTTGGGAATTGGTCCGACGTCACCTCGGTCGCGATCCGACCGCCGACGAGTGCGGGCGGGCCGAGGCGAGGCTTGTCGCGCTGTTGGCGGAGACCGTCCAGGCCGAGCCGGACGCCATCCGCGAGGTTCCCGGCGCGGTCCGGCTGTTCAGGCGGCTCGAGGACGATCCGGGTTGGGTAGTGGCCATCGCGACCGGTAGTTGGCCTGCCTCGGCAAAGTTCAAACTGCGCCGGATCGGCCTCGACCCGGACCAGGTGGCCCTGGCGTCGTCGGGCGAGGCGATGGATCGCTGCGAGATCGTCAAGGCCGCGATGCGCAAGGCCCTCGTCCGCGCCGAAGGCCGTGCGCCCGGCGCGAGGCGGGCCGAACCCTTGCCGCCCTTGGGGGCCGTCTACGTGGGAGATGGGCTGTGGGACCTCCGCGCGGCCCGGCGCTTGGGCATCGGGTTTCTCGGCGTCGCGGTCAACGGAGCTGGCTCTTTGCGCGATGCGGGGGTCGAGGCGATCGTCGCCGACTTCGCCGATGCAGGGCAGGTCGTGGACCTGCTCGAATCGCTCGCTCAGGCCCCCGGCGAACGGTGAAAGTGGACGTGGCGCCACGTGCCGTTCTGCCGATGCCACACGCGGGTTTCGAGCGACTGGGTGGTCATCGGGTTTCCCGCGGCATCGAGCCGCTGCACGAGCCGCACGTAGCTGACGACCGCGGCATCGCCCATGATCCGCACATGGGGCGAGGCCATCGTCACGTGGTACGGTCCCTGGATCCCGCCGCGCTCGAAGTAGAACCGGTGGAACGCCATCCCCTCGACCAGATGGCCCAGGGCTTCCGGCTCGAACGCCGTGATGTCGGCGGCGCAGAGGGCCGCGTACGTCGGCCAGTCGGCCTGCATGATGCTGTCGAGAAGCCGTTGCGTCAAATCGAGCAGTTCTTGTTCGGCGGGAGGCATGTCAATCTCCAGGAAAACGCGGGAAAGGTTCCCTCGGGTCATTCGATGAGCAGTCCCAAGGCGCCGAGCTTGGCGCGGCATTCGTCGCGTTCGCGGCAGCGCGCCAGGCCGGACCAACTGGGGTGCTGGGCCGCGAGAAAATCGGCCTCCGACGCTGGCAGTCGGCCTGCCTCGGCCAACCGGCGGATCACCTCGCGATCCAGGCGCGAAAGGGGGATCGCCGCGAGGCGGTAATCTTCGAACGCCTCCCAGACCAGCGGAAACAGCGGACGCACAATCTGGCGCCCGATCGTCGTGGCGTACTGCCGGATTTCCCACTGCGCGTGCTCGTCCATGCGCAATTGGAGAAAATGCAGCAGATTGTGGAGGTCGATCTTCCAATAGGCCTCGGTGTACGTGGAAAGCGGCAAGTCCTTTCGGGCTTGTTCGCGCGCGACGCCCTTTTCGAGCCGGTTCTGGTACACGCGACGGGCGTACTCTTGGAGTTCCGCCTCCTGGGCCGAAAGCTCCTCGCCGATCGGCGGGGCGAGAAACCCCTCGCTTCCCTGCCGGTTGGCCCGCGATTGCTGCCGCCACTGCCCCGGCGGGGTGCGCTGGGCCGCATCGATGGCAATCGAATACCGCGTGCTGGTTTCGTTCACCGAGGCCGTGCGGTGCCGGATCCACTGCCGCCAGCAGTCCATCGGGACGCGCACCAGGAGCTTCACCTCGGCCATCTCGAACGGCGTCGTGTGCCCGTGCCGCATCAGGTAGCGGATGAGCGTACGGTCGTCCGAGGTCTTGCGCGTGCCTTGCGCGTAGCTCACCCGGGCGGCCTGGACCACCGCCGTGTCGTCGCCCATCACGTCGACCAGGGTCACGAACCCGTCGTCGAGCACGGGCCATTTCTTCCAGCGCAACTGGTCGGTGATGGCGGCGTTGGACATCGTTCCATCGCGGCAGCGAACGGCCGCTTTCCCGGCAGTCGAAAAGGACGCAAATCAGCCCCATTCTACCGTGGGCCGACGGAACGGCCAGGGCCCCCTACGCCTTGTCGAGCAACTCGGTGAGCAGATTGGCCACCAGCGTCGGGTTGTCGCTTTGGACAATGTGCTGGATGCGATCAGGCGGCACGCCCAGTTTCTCCATCGCGCCCCGGACGCGTGCCCACATGCGCTGCCGGGCCTTCCCCTCGGCCAGGTACAGGTCGGTCACCAGTTCCCCCAACCGCTGGCGCATGATGGCGTCCTGGTTCTGATAGTAGTTCCGGATGACGCGGTCTTGATAAGCCGATCGTTTGGGCATCGGTGAAGGTGCCTTCCAGAGTGAAAGAAAAGCAAGGGACTCCATGATTATCGGTCTTTTCGGCGGATGGCTTCGGCAACCGTCGACACTCCACGCAAAGGGCCTCGCCCCAGGGAGGGGTGGCGCGAAGACCGCCCCCTCAGAACTCCACGGTCAACAGGTCGTAACCCAACTCGGTGTGGGGGAAGATGGCCCGCACAGCGTCCAGACCCACCGGATCCTCCTCCTCGGCCACCGGGTCCGTGTGGACCAGCACCAGGCGCTTTACGCCCGCTTGCCTGGCGACCTGGGCCACGGGCGTGGCGTGGCTGTGCCCGGTCTGGCGCGCCCAGTCTGCCCGCGCGTCGGGAAAGTAGCATTCGTGAACGAGCAGATCCACGCCGCGCAAGTTTCGGACATACGCGGCCTCCGGATCGGCCGTGGTGTCGGTTACATAGGCCATCGAATGGCCGGGCCAGTCGAGCCGGAACCCCATCGACCCGCCCTGGTGACGTAGCGGGAAATGCGTCAGCTTCCCACCGCCTTCGAGCGTCACCTCGTGCTCCAGCGGCACGAACTGGCACGGCGGCCTTGCGGGGAAGATCGCCGGGGCGAAGAGATGCGCTTCGAGGGCCGCCAGTTTCTCCGGCGCCGCATGAACTCGCACCTCGCGCAACGGATGGGCCCGCACCACGCTGAACAGATAGGTCAGACCCACCACGTGGTCCAGATGGGCGTGCGTGAGAAAGATGTCCAACTCGGGCGTCTCCACGTATCGGCCCGCGCGATATACGGCGGTTCCCGCATCGAGCATCACGCCGCACTCGGGGATCAAGAGGCACGCGGTGTGCCGGCGGTCGCTCGGGTGGTAGCCGCTTGTGCCCAGCAGGATCAGTCGCATGGTTCGCTCGGTGGGGAATATCGAATGCCGAACGTCACATGGCGAAGGAATGACCGATTGCGAATGCCGAAGTCCGAGGGACGACCGCGTATTCCGCCTCCAACGGCCGCTCGTGCCTCGTGATTCGACCTTCGTTCGTCATGGGCCATTCGACCTTCGTCCTTGGGGAACGGGCCGTTCAGCGCTCGGGCCGGGCCGTGGGCCGTCCGATACTGTAGTAGGTGAAGCCTGCCTTGGCGACGCGCCTGGGCGAGTACAGGTTGCGGCCGTCGAAGATCGCCGGGCCTCGCATGCGCGCGCGCATCCGCTCGAAGTCGGGGTGGATGAACTCTTTCCACTCGGTCATGATCGCCAAGCCATCGGCGCCCTCGAAGGCCTCGTCGCGGTGGTCGCAGTACACTAGCCGGTCGCCGTAGATGCGCCGCACGTTGTCGGAGGCCACGGGGTCGAAGACGCGGCAATGGGTACCGCGGTCCAAGAGGCCGTCGATCAGGGTCAATGCCGGCGCCTCGCGCACGTCGTCCGTACCGGGCTTGAAGGCCAACCCCCAGATCCCGATGATCAGCCCGGCCAGCCGGTCGTGGAAATGTTCGGCGATCTTCTGGAGGATGACGTTCTTCTGGTGGACATTGACCTCGTGGACCGCATCGAGGATCCGCGGCGCGACGCCCACGCCGCGTGCCAGCGCGCCCAGTGCGCGAACGTCCTTGGGGAAGCAACTGCCCCCGTAGCCGCAACCAGGAAAGAGAAACGCGAAGCCGATGCGGGTGTCGTGCCCGATCCCCCGGCGCACCTCGTTGATATCCGCGCCGGTCCGCTCGCAGAGATTGGCCGCCTCGTTGATGAAGCTGATCTTCGTCGCGAGCAAGGCGTTGGCCACGTACTTGGTCATTTCGGCGCTTTCGGGCGACATGGCCAACAGAGGCTTGTCGGTGCGCAGATACGGTTGATAGAGCTCCGAGAGCAGCTCGAGGACTTCGGGACGGCGCGTGCCGACGACGACGCGGTCAGGCTTCATGAAGTCCTCGATGGCCGCCCCCTCCTTGAGGAATTCCGGGTTGCTGGCCACGTCGCACGGCCGGCCCGTCAGGGCTGCCAACCGGGCGGTGACCGCGGCGTTCGTCCCCACCGGCACCGTGCTTTTCAGCACGACCACCGCGCCCGGGGCCAGATGAGGCGCCATCGCGTCGACCACCGACCACAGCGCCGAAAGGTCGACCGAGCCATCGTCGGCCGGCGGCGTGCCCACGGCCAGAAACACGAGGTTGGCCGGCCGGACTGCGGCCGCCAGCTCCGTGGTGAAGCGGAGGCGGCCGTCACGGGCATTGCGCGCGATGAGTTCGGCCAGTCCCGGCTCGAAGATCGGGACATGGCCTTGCTGAAGCTGCGCGATCTTCTCGCGGTCGCAATCGACGCAAACGACGTCGTTGCCCGTCTCGGCGAAACACGTTCCCGTCACCAGGCCCACGTAACCCGTCCCCACGATGGCGATTCTCATGCGTTGCCAGCTCCTGCCGACCCTGGCCGACGTCTCCACCAGGCGAGGGTCTCGGCCACGGTCTTTTCCAGAGGAATCATAGCACGCCACCCGGTCGTGCGAACAAGCCGGGAAATGTCGGCGATCGGATCCTGCTTGCGCCCCGGCCGCGATTCGAACACCGCGCGCCGGGGATCGGCCAGGCTTCTCAGCAAATCCAAGACCTCGCCGCTGGTCCGCATCACGCCCGAACCCACGTTGTACACCTCGCCGCGCGCGCCGCGCTCGATCAGCAGCCGGTACGCCCGGACCACGTCGCGTACATCGCTCAGATCGATCCGGGCATGGCGGGTGTAGACGGTTACCGGCTCCGCCGTTTCGACAAACTGCTGGATCCACTGGGGCAGCATCATGGGCGGCTCCTGGCCGGGGCCTGTGTGCTGGAAGGACCGGGCGATCACCCCATCGACCCTGCCTTGCGCGATGGCCTCGCGCACCACGCGCTCCGCGGCCAGCTTCGTCATGCCGTAGGCGTCGCGCGGGCCGACCGGCGATTCCTCGTGCATGCGCGGTGAGTCCTCCGTCACCGGCGCGTACACGTGACTGCTGCTGACCAACAGCACGCGCGGCGCGGGGCGGAGCCAGCCCGCCAGATGCACGACCTGCCGCGTCCCCTCGACGTTCACGCGCAAGGCCAAGGGCGTCGGCGCGGTCTCGCCGCACTGGCGCGGCACGCTGATCGCCGCAAGGTGGTAGATGGCCTCCGGCCGGAATGCAGCGATCCGCGAGAAGGCTTCCTCGGCATCCTGGTCCGGGGCCGCCAGGTCCCAGCGGACGATCTCGACGGCACGGCGAAGCACCTGAGGTGCTGTCTCGCCCCACTGCCCGTCGGGCGCGGCGCCGAGCACCGTGTCGCCGCGCTGGAGCAAGTGCTCGGCCAGGTGCGGTCCCACGAAACCCGAGATGCCGGTGATGAGGGCACGCATGACAGCGAGGAGGATTGAGGACCGGGACTTGGCGGAAGACCGACCCGAGGTTCTGTCGCGCGGGAATACCCGTCCCGCGGCAATCCGGAGTCCCTAATCCCTCTCCTCCCCATTCTCCTCGTGGGGCACGCGTTTGACGGCCACCAAGGTATCGCCTTCGTCGAGGCTCATGATCTTCACGCCCTGGGTGTTCCGGCCCACGATGCGGATATCGCTGACGGCGACGCGTTGGATCTTGCCGCGGGCGGTGATCATCATGATTTCGTCCTTTTCGGCAACACGCACGATGCCGATGACCGGTCCATTGCGGGGCTCGGTCTTGATGTCGCGCAATCCCTTGCCACCGCGGTTCTGCGTACGGTAGCAGAATCCGGACCGGCCCTCGCCACCCTCGTCTTCTTCGCCGGACGCTTCGGCCAGATCGGGCTCGCCTTCGAAAACCGAGGCACCCGATGGCGTCTCGGGAGGTTCGTCTTCCCCCGTGGTTTCGGAGCTCGGTCCGAACGGCGTCCGCTTGCCGAAGCCGTTGGCGCAGGCCGTCAGCAGGCAGGCGTTGGGGTCGGCGACGACCATGCCCACCACCGAATCTCCCTCGGTGAGCGAGATTCCCTTGACCCCCGTGGCGGTTCGGCCCATGGCGCGCACATCCGACTCGCGGAAGCGGATCGCCATGCCCCGCGCCGTGGCCAGCACGACTTCGTCGCCGGGCTTGGTGATCACGACGTCGACCAGTTCGTCGCCCTCGCGGAGGTTGATGGCAATGATGCCGTGCTTCTGCGGGCGGCGGAAGGCCGCCAGATTGGTCTTCTTCACAATGCCCTGGCGCGTCGCCATCATGAGGCAGTTGTCGGGCTGATCGAAGTCGCGGACCGCGCGGCAGTCGGTCACCTGCTCCCCCTCGGCGAGGTTCAGCAGGTTGACGATCGCCCGGCCGCGCCGATCGCGGGCCAGCTCGGGGATGCCGTAGACCTTGTGCCAGTAGACCCGGCCCGTGTTCGTGAAGAACAGCATGTAGTCGTGGGTGCTGGCCACGAAGATGTCCTGGAGGGGGTCCTCGTCTTCGGTCTTGGCCCCGGTGAGTCCCTTGCCGCCGCGGCGCTGTTGGCGGTAGGCCGTGATGGGGGTGCGCTTGATGTAGCCGTTGCTGGTGATGGAGACGACCATCGTCTCTTCGGCGATCAGGTCTTCCAGGTCGATGTCGCCGAGCTCCTCGCCGCTGATTTCGGTGCGGCGCTCGTCCGCAAAGCGCCGTTTCAACTCGTGGAGGTCCTCGCGGATGAGCCGCTCGATGTTCTTCCGATCGGAGAGGATGCGGTTGTACTCGCCGATGTCGGCCAGGAGCTTGCGGTGCTCGTCGGCCAGTTTCTCTTGCTCGAGATTGACCAACTGGCCGAGCGTCATGCGCAAAATGGCGTCGGACTGGACCGCGGTCAGCGTGTAGGTCTCGGCCACCCCGCGCTCCGACGCAAACAGGGCAAACCCCTCGTCGCCCAGTGCCCGGCGCAGCATGGCCGCCGGGCAAAGGATCTGCATCAGCCGCGCCTTGGCCTCGGCCTGGTTGCCCGACGAACGGATCACGCGGATCACTTCGTCGATGTCGGCCAGGGCCAAGAGCAATCCCTCGACCGTGTGCTTGCGCTGGCGTGCCCGGGCCAAAAGGAACTGGGTCCGGCGGCGGATCACCGTCACCCGGTGGCGCAGATACTCCTCGAGCAACTCCTTGAACGACAGCACCCGCGGCTTCCCGTCGACCAGCGCCAGGAAAATCAGCGACACGCTTTCCTGGAGGGGCGTGAACTGGTAGAGCTGGTTGAGGACGACCTGGGGGTCGGCGTCGCGCTTCAGCTCGATCACCAGGCGGACGGGTTCCTTCAGGTCGCTTTCGTTGCGGACCTCGGAGACTCCCTCGATCCGGCGTTCCTCGACCGCGGCGTTGATCGCCTGCTCGACGCGGTCGCGGGCCTGCTGGTAGGTGACTTCGTTGACGACGATCCGGCTCCGCCCTTTCTGCTCTTCGATGCGCGCGCGGGCTCGGACCACGATCGTGCCGCGGCCCGAGTGATAACCTTGGCGGATCCCTTGGCGCCCGCAGATGATCCCCCCGGTGGGGAAGTCAGGTCCTGGACAGATCTCCAGCAGTTCGTCGATCGACACGTCGGGGTCGTCAATCACCCGGATCAACGCATCGCACACCTCGGCCAGGTTGTGCGGCGGAATCGACGTGGCCATGCCCACCGCGATGCCTTGCGACCCGTTGACCAACAGGTTGGGGAATCGCGACGGCAACACGGCGGGCTCCACGCCCTTTTCGTCGTAGGTGGGCAGGAAATCCACCGTGTCCATCTTGAAGTCTTCGAGCATCATCGCCGCAATGGGCGACAAGCGAGCTTCGGTGTAGCGCATGGCCGCCGCGGGCAGACCGGCGATCGACCCGAAGTTGCCCTGCTTGTCCAGCAGCGGGTAGCGGGTGTTCCATTCCTGGGCCATTCGGACCAGGGTGGGATAGATCGCCTGGTCGCCGTGGGGGTGATAGCGCTTCATCGTCTCGCCGACGATGCCCGCGCACTTCGACGTCGCCCCCCCCGGCCCCAGATTCAGGTCGTTCATTGCGACCAGGATTCGCCGTTGGGAAGGCTTGAGCCCGTCGCGCACATCGGGCAGCGCCCGGCTGACGATCACGCTCATCGCGTACGTCAAGTAGCTGCCCTTGAGTTCCTCCTCGATGGGGAGTTCGACAAGCCGCGCGGCAAAGGCCCCGCGGCCATTTCCATTGCCCCCGTTGTGGGTAGATCCAGGCGGCTCGGAAGGCGATTCCGGCGGGAGATTGGAATCCGTGGACAAGAGACCATCCTTTCAACGCACCCAGGTCGCACACGTGCGATGTCAAACGCCGTAGTATACCAGGTTCGGGCGCCTCCCACAATCGCAACGCCGCGAAAAACGCCGATGCAACCCCAAGCCGCACAATACGTTCAGACAAGCGGCGGCCCAAAGACCGCTAGCTTCCCCATCGCCGCACCAGACCGTGTTCCACGCCCAGGTGGTCGCAGATCCGGCCGACGACGAAGTCGATGAGATCTTGGATCGAAGTGACGCCGTGATAGAAACCGGGCATGGCCGGCAGCACGACCACGCCGGCCTCGGCCGCGCGCGTGAAGTTCCTCAGTTGAACGATCGACAGCGGCGTTTCGCGCGGCACGACGATCAAGGGGCGCCGCTCCTTGAGATGGACTTCGGCTGCCCGGTGAATGAGGTTGGTCGCCGAACCGTGGACGATCGCGCTGAGGGTGCCGCACGAGCACGGGCAGATCACCATGCCGTGGGTAAGAAACGAGCCACTGGCGATCGGGGCTTGATAGTCGCGGTAGTGGTGATAGCGCACCTGTCCCGGCTCGCCCGTCGCTACCGAAAGCACGTTGCTCGACTCGCTCGAGATGCCGGCCAATTGTCGGACATACTGGAGTTTTGGGTCGGCAAGGCTCGCCGCGGTGCCCAAGAGCAACATCGAGGGGCTGAACTTGTCGAGATCCACCGTCAGGTCGAGTTCCTGCTTGAAGACCGACTTTGCGGCGGAGCTGATCGTCAGGTGGACGTCGCACCCGGCTGCCAGCAGCACGTCCACCAGCCGCACGGCATAGGTCACTCCGCTGGCCCCAGTGACGGCAACGACGAATGTTCGCTTCATTTGATTCCCGAGTAGAGCGTAACGATCCCCAGGGTCAATCGGTCACAGCGCACCTCGGCGAGTCCCGCGGCGCGCAGCCGCTGGGCCAGGGCCTCGCCCTGCGGAAACTCGCGCACGCTGGAAGGAAGGTAATGATAGGCGCCGTGGCGGTTGCGGGCCAGCGCCTGGCCGATTCGCGGCAAAACGCGGCGGAAATACCACCCGAAGACGAGGCGCGCCAGGGGTTTTTCGGGCAACGTGAATTCGAGTACCGCGACCGCGCCGCGCGGCCGGCAGACGCGCACCATCTCGCCCAGCCCGCGGTCGGTGTCTTCGATGTTGCGCAGCCCGAACGCCACGCTGACCACCTGGAAGGTGTCGTCGGAAAACGGCAGGCGTTGGGCGTCGGCCTCGACCAGCATGACCGACGCTTCGGCGCCGGCCCGACGCACCTTCGCGCGGCCCACGGCCAGCATTTCCCAGCAGAAGTCGGCTCCGACGACGCGGATTCTGCCTCGGCCCGCCTTCCAATAGGCCAAGGCCAGGTCGGCCGTCCCGGTACACACGTCGAGCACCGGACCCTCGCCCAAGGGGGGAATCCGCCGCACCGTGTCCCGACGCCATCGCCGATCGATGCCCAACGAAAGCAGCCGGTTCAAGAGGTCATACCGCCCGGCGATCTCGCCGAACATCTGGCGGATTCGGCCATGGCTTTTGTCCACGGGCATGATCGGCGACCGAGCCAGAGGAGTCCCTTTCACCATAGCCCAAGCGCGCCGATGCGGCAAGCCGGTCGAGCCATGCCAGGACCAACGCGCGCATGTCGGCGGTCTCTTCATGGCCGCAGTCGAAGCATTCGATGCGGCAGTCTTCGTCGCGGCCGTACTTGCGGTACAACGGCAGCAGATGATCGCGGATCCGCTCGACACCGGCCGGGGGGGTCAACAGGTCGCGGCGGCCGTTGAGGCTCAAGTGCGGCCGGGGGACGATCAACTCGCAAATCTCGTGGGCCTGAAAGTGTTTCAGCAAGCCTGGCACGTAATAGTAGATTCCATGCCCGGCCAGATGGTCGATGCGAATCAGTTCTTCGTAGTCGGTCAGGCAGCACAGATCGATGCAAAGGCGGATGCGAGGGTCCAGGGCCGCCAGCCACCACGCCTTGGTCGAGCCCATCGACATTCCCATCGCGCCGATCCGCGCCGCGTCGACCTCGGGACGACTGGCGAGGAAGCTGACCGCCTGGAACTCGTCGAAGAGCATCATCCCCCACAACACTTCGCCGCGCCAGAGCATCCGCTTGAACGTGTCGTGTTCGCCGCGTTGGCCGTCGGCCTGGTGCTTGCGTCCCGAAAAGCACCAACTGTCGATGGCCAGCGTCACGAGGCCCTTGTCGACGCAAACGGGGGCGTAGGCGGGCAGGACGTCCAAACCGGTAAGCAACTCTTCCTTGCCCAGATCATAGTTGCCGCCGTGCGAGTGAAGGTACACAAGCCCTGGGGCCGGCTGCTGGCGGCGCTCGGGCAGCAACAAGAGCGCCGGCACCGGCTCGAGTCCGTTGAGATCCAACTCGAGGTGCTCCAGCGTATAACCGCGTCCTTGTTCGGTGCGCAGGACCCGGCCTTCCGGCTTGCGCCGGGCCGGCAAGTCGCCCAAGAGCCCCCACAGTTCGTGGCGCCGCTTCTCTTGGTAGGCGGCAAACTGCTCGGGGGTGCCTCGGTCGGGAGAGGATGGGTCGGGCATCGCGGACCTCGACATGAGCATTCGGTTCCGTGCCATTCTGATCGACGCTTCGGTTTCGTGCAATCGCCCGCGCGCCACGTTGCCGCCTGGGGGGAAGCGAACCTACAATGGCGCCATGGACCTTCGCCCGCAAGACGACCCGCCGCTTCGTTGCCGCCGCTGCCGGATCGAGTTGACGCCAGGCCGGGGCGACTTCTACGTGGTCCACGTAGAGGCGGTCGCCGACCCGAGCCCCCCGTTCTTTACCGACGAGGACCTCGCGCGCGATCCACGCGCCGAGATCGAGCGGTTGGTCGAGGCCCTGGCGGGCCTGTCGGCCCAGGAAGCGATGGACCAGGTGTTTCGCCGGCTGGCGTTCCTTCTTTGCGGACCGTGCTACCGGCGGTGGATCGACAACCCCGTGGGTTGACCGCGGAAACCGGCCGAAGTACCCTCATCGCTGGTCGCGCAGGCCAGGTGGCTTGGTGGTTCTGCCATCGTCCTTCGCTGGAGCCCTTGCGATGAATCCGCTGGTTTTCATGTTCGTGGCCACGGCGTCTTGTGCCGCCTCGGCGCCGGGCGAATCGCCCAAGGCGGCGATTCCCGTGCTGGAACGCGTGATCGATCTCGACGTAGGCCAGTCGCACGAGGTGGAGCTATCCAACGGGCGGCGCGTGACGGTGAAGCTCCTCCGCCTGAAGGAGCGCACCGACCCGATCCGCGGCGCGGTGCGCGAGGCCCGGGTCGAAGTCGAGATCGACCGGCATCGTGCGTGGATCGTCTCGGCCAACTACCACCTGCCCGTCACCGTGGGCCCGGTGCAGATCGACTGCCCGATCACCAAGGGGCCCACGCGCAATAGCAACGGCGACGCATGGGGGCTGGCGAAGGACGCCCGGTTGCGGCTATGGCCGGCCGGCTCGCCTTGGATCGCGCCCGGGACGTTCGGCTACCCGGTCAAGCAGCGGTGGTTCGCCTCGTCGACCCAAATGGCCAACGAGCCGGTGTACGTCGACCACGGCGAGAACCCGAAGGTCCGCAAGATCTACTACCACTACGGCCTGGATTTCGGCGGCTGCGAGGGGCTCACCGAGGTCGTCGCGGCGACCGACGGCCTGGTGATCTCGTCGGGCAAGGAGTTCTTGAACGGCTACCAGGACACGCCGGTCCGTCCGCGGTACGACGTGGTCTACGTGCTCGATGGCCGGGGCTGGTTCTACCGCTATAGCCACTTCCACTCGATCGACGCGGCGATCCAGCCCGGGGTCAAGGTTCGGCGGGGGCAGCGCCTGGGCCTGTTGGGAAAGGAAGGGGGCAGCGGCGGCTGGACCCACCTGCACTTCGACATCTTTTGCCGCCAGCCCTCGGGCAAGTGGGGCTGCCACGAGTCGTATGCGTTCGCGTGGGAGGCCTATGTGCGAGAGTACCACCCCCCGGTCATCGCCGTGGCCCGGCCCCACCACGTCCTCCGAAGCGGCGATGCGGTCGAACTCGACGCCAGTCGCTCGTGGAGTGCCGACGGCAAGATCGCCCGGTACGAATGGACGTTCACCGACGGCACGACGGCCCAGGGACCGAAAGTCCGGCGGACCTACGCCAAACCGGGCTACTACAGCGAGACGATCAAGGTGACCGACGCGGCGGGCCACGTGGCCTACGATGTTGCCATCGTGGTGGTCATGGATCGGCAGCGGCTCGACGAGGCGCCGCCGTCGGTCCATGTGACCTATCATCCCTCGCTCGGCGTTCGGCCTGGTACGGAGATCACGTTCAAGGCCCGCACGTTCGGCACGACCGACGGCGAGGAGTCGTGGGACTTTGGCGACGGCAGTCCTCGGCAGAAGACCCGCTCGGACGGGAACGTGAAGCCGCTGGCCAAGGATGGCTACGTGGTGCTGCGCCACCGCTACGAGAAGCCGGGCCACTATCGGGTTCGGGTCGAACGCACCGACAGCAAGGGCCAGACGGCGGTCCACGCCGTCCATGTGGAGGTCGAGCCCACTGCTTTGCATTCCCGCGAAAAGACGCGATAATGCAGGATTCCCCTTGCCCCGCGGAGGCCTGCCCGAGATGCGCGAAAAGGTGCTCTACCAAGCGGTCACGTTCGACGATGTCTTGCTCGAACCTCGCTATAGCGACGTGCTCCCTTCCGAGGTGGACGTGAGCACGCAGTTGACCCGGCGAATCCGAATCAACATTCCCATCCTCAGCTCGCCGATGGACACCGTCACGGAAAGCGCGATGGCCATCGCGTTGGCCCAGGAGGGGGGACTTGGCGTGATCCACAAGAATCTCTCCATCGCGCGGCAGATGGAAGAGGTCGAGAAGGTCAAGCGCAGCGCCAACGGCATCATTCTCAATCCGGCAACGCTTCCTCCCGACGCCACCGTGGAACAGGCCCGGCAACTCATGGATCAATACAAGGTGTCCGGCGTGCCGATTGTTGAGCGGGATGGCCGGCTGGCGGGCATCGTGACCCGGCGCGACCTGAGGTTTCTGGCCAACTGGGAGCTGCGCGTTGCCGAGGTGATGACGAAGGACCACCTCGTAACCGCCACGGGAACCGTGACGCTTGCGCAGGCCGAGAAGGTTTTGATGGAAAAAAAAGTGGAGAAGCTTCTTCTGGTTGACGAAAACTTCAGGCTGACAGGACTGATTACCATCAAGGACATCGACATGATGCGGAGCTACCCGAACGCATGTAAAGATGCGTTGGGGAGACTGCGCGTTGGGGCGGCCGTCGGGGTGCATGATTACGAACGCGTCGAACGGCTGATCGAGAAAGGGGTCGATGTCCTGGTGGTCGATAGCGCCCACGGCCACTCGGCCAACGTGGTCGAGACGGTCCGGAGAATCAAGCGAGCATGGGAAATCGAGGTTGTGGCTGGCAATGTGGCCACCTCGGAGGGATGCCGTACGCTGATCGAGGCGGGTGCCGATGCCGTGAAAGTCGGCATTGGGCCCGGATCGATCTGTACGACGCGGGTGATCTCGGGTGTCGGGGTTCCCCAGGTCACCGCGATTCATCAGGCTGCCCAAGCAGCCAAGGAAACCGGAACCCCCGTCATCGCGGATGGCGGCATACGTTACTCAGGCGATATCACCAAGGCCATTGCGGCTGGGGCTCATTGCGTCATGATTGGCGGACTGTTCGCCGGAGTCGACGAAAGCCCCGGCCAGCGGATCCTGTACCACGGCCGTGTCTTCAAGGCGTATCGCGGCATGGGATCGTTGGGGGCCATGGTGAAAGGATCGGGGGAACGATATCGCCAGAATCCCAGCAACAAGCCAGACAAACTGGTGCCCGAAGGCGTTGAAGGAAGAGTCCCCTACAAAGGTCCGCTGGGACCGTTTGTCTACCAGCTCGTGGGGGGGCTCCGGGCTGGAATGGGTTATTGTGGAACTCGGACCATCGACGAATTGCGCACGGAAACGCGATTCATTCAGGTCTCGGCAGCCAGTGTGCGGGAGAGCCACCCTCATGACATCGCCATTACGCAGGAAGCGCCCAACTACAGTACCGAGTATTCCGGGGAGGAAAGCAACTACTGACCGGCCGCGGCACCGTCGGACACGCTGCCTGGCCGCCCGGTTCTTGGCGATGCTGGCGATCCTTGCCTTCGCCACGGTGGCCGCGGCAGCGGTCTCGCCGGTCCGACAGGTCAGCTACTCGACCGGACAAAGGGGAAGTCAGCTCAAGTGGCTCCCCTATCATGGGACTAGCGGTGGCAGTGTCGAACCGGCACTGGCCACCGAGCCGCTGGCGGGCCCGAAACTTGCGGCGCCGAACACGCCCGGGGCCGCCCCCGCGCCGCCGGACCGGGTGGGCGAACCGGCCGAAAAGCCACTTGCCTCGCCCTCGCCCGCGAAACCGCTTGTGGGCGACGCGAAAGCCGCGGTGGCACCGGCCTTGAAAACCGAGTTGCCCAAACCAACGCTCGAGACGGCGGCCGCACCACCCCAGGAGGGGTGCCCGCCTTTGGATCAGATGCGTCCAATCCGTGAAGCGCGAATCCTCGAACGCATCCCGCCCGCACCCGGCGTGTTCCCCCAAATCTGCTCCATGACCCGCGACGTGTACGAACCCAGGGCTTGGAGCCCGATCACGTTCCGGTGGACCGCCTCGGCCCTGTGCTCGAAACCGGTCTATTTCGAAGATCCTCACTTGGAACGATACGGCCACATGTGGGGACCCTATCTCCAGCCGTTTATGTCGGCAGGCCATTTCTTCCTGGCGGTGCCGGCCCTGCCGTACCTTGCCGGGCTCTATCCGCCCAACGAGTGCATCTACACCTTGGGGTATTACCGGCCTGGCAGTTGCGCCCCGTACCTGCTCGATCCGTTACCGCTAAGCGTTCGGGCAGCCTTGCTGGAGGGAAGCGCGGCCACGGGCCTGGTCTTCCTGCTGCCGTAATGCGTGCCTGGTCCGGGGGCGGCTATGACAAGGCGCACCCGCCTTCGCCGCATCGCGGGGCACCGCACATCCCCAGGTCCTTGGCCGGACATGCCGGGGTCGCGCCGCGGTGCGCCACCGGAAGGCTCAACCGCTTCGTGACTTTCTTTCGGCCGCACGCGGGGCACTCGGGATGTGCATCCTGGGTGCGCACCAGGACCTCGAACTCGTGCCCGCACTGGTCACACGAATACTCGTAAATCGGCATCAGTCGATTTCTCCGCGGATCCAAACAAACATGTCCTGTACCGAAGAGGTTTTCTCGCGTCGGGAGCCTCATCGGGCGTGGGCGTGGGCGTGGGCGGGCAGCGGCGCCAACCACTGCTCGAACAGGGCGGCCACGTGATCGAAAGGAACGTCCAGGGTCCAGTCGCACTGGGCGATCATGCCCCCCCGGCCGAAATCCAGCGCCGCGCGAAGATGCCGGACCCCGGCGTGGATCGCGGCGACCGGCCCCTGAACGAGCACCTGGGGGTCCTCGAGGCCCACCCAGAAGGTCGCCCGGTTCCGATACTGGGCGGCAAGGCTCTCGAACGGCACCTGCGAGGGCTGGCAGTGGATCGCGTCGATGCCGATCTCGACGAGATCGCCGAAGATCTCCGCGACGTTGCCGCCCGTGCGGAAAAACACGAACTTGTCGCGTCCGCAAAGGACCTCGCAGAACTCGCGATACATCGGCTTGAACAGTCCTCGCCAGGCATCCCTCGGGATTGCCAAGCCCTGGGCCGTTCCCCATGCGTCCTGGAATGCGACCCCATCGACGTCGGTCCCTGCCCACACCTCGATCTCCCGCGCGTAGTAGTCGTGCAGCATGTCGAGCAGATCCCGGGCCGGCTTCGCGGCCTGGTACAGATCGGCCAGCCCGGCGCTTCGGCCGCGCAGGAGCTGAAAACGCTCGAAAGGCCGGACGTCGGTCTGGGCCAGGACGAAGCGCGAGGTGGCCGCGCAACTCCGGTTAATGGCCGAGAGGTTCATCCGCTCGATCAGTTCCCACGGGAGCCGGTATCCCGCCACTTCGGAGGCGTCGGCCAGCGGCGACGCGACCAGGTCTCCGGCCGTGCCACGGCGCGAGGAACGAAAGACGCAGCCCCACGCGTCGATATACTCGCCGGCATCGCACGGCGTGCCCTTCGAGCGCGCCCCGCGCGGCGGGCGGAAGTCGGGCCGAACCAGGTCGCTGGGGTACCGGAACTGAATCTCGGCCAACTCGTCCCCGCGGAGCATCTCGACGCCCGGCGCAATCCAGAGGTCGCGGGGCGCGCGATCCGTGGCCTCGTGGCGTAACGTCTTCAGGACGCGTTCGCGTGCGGTGGGCATCGTTGGGGACAAACCAGGTCAAAGGTTGGCGATCAATCCGTCGGCCACGCGCTGGAGTCGGTCACGCCGCAAGAGCCGAACCCGGTTGCCCTCCAACTCGGCGATCACCCCGGCTTCGACCAGCCGGCGGATGGTCCGCGAGAGCGTCTCGCTCGTGAGGTTGAGGTGACTGGCCACATGCCGTTTGAGCGTCGGAAGTTCCACGGTGTTTTCGGGATCGGCATCGGCATCGAGCAAGTAGCGCGCCAGCCGGCCCACGGCGTCGCGCAGCACCACGTCTTCGAGAAGATCCACAAGCTGGCGCACCCAGAGCGTCAACCCGAGCATCATGCCCATGCACACCGAGTGGTCTTCTTCGAGCAGCCGACGGAACGGCTCGGCCGGCAAGAGGGCGCACTCGGTGGCCACGACGGCCTGCGCGTTGGCCGGGCAATCGAAGCCGCCGATCGCCGCGGCCTCGGCAAAGGTGTTTCCCGGCCCCACCATGTGCAACACGTGTTCCTTGCCGTGCGCGGCGACCTTGTACACCCGCACCTGCCCCGAGCCCACCACGAACACCCCAGGGCACGGCTGCTTCTCGCGGAAGATCGTGGCCCCCTTCTCATAGCGGGCCACCCGCGCCATGGCCGCCAACCGCTGAAAGCCACGTTCCTCGACGCGCGAAAACCATCGGCAGCCTTCCAGGATTTCCGCCACGTTCATGCGCGTACCATGCCATGCGACCGCCGTGTCCTGGGCGTTGACCGAGAAGAAGGACGCGGCACCCAAAGGACCCTATTATACGGTCCGGGCCGCGGCGGCGGCAATCGTCCCCTCGGCGGCTCTCCCCGACCGGCGCCGCCACATGTCCTAGACGAGCGACCAACCGTCGGGCAGCACGGCGCCTTTGGGCACCACGAGCACCCCATCGCGGACCATGGCGCAGTCCGTCTCCTCGGTCGACGGAAGCCCCTTGGCATTGACCGCCTGCACGCTCCGCCCGATGCGACAATTCTTGTCGATAATGGCCCCTTCGATGACCGTTCCCTCGCCGATGCCCAGCGGGGGCAAGCCGCCTGCCAAGCTGTCCTCGTCCCCCGCACCGC
>DYLT01000372.1 GCA_020721945.1 Blastopirellula marina | reverse complement strand
CTGCCCGAGATCGGCAAAGAAGCTCCGCCCCGCCGTGCCGAAACTGCCCAAGGTGAAGGCGAACACGCAGGCCATCAGCAGCACGCCGAACACGTAGTCCCAATAGAACAGCTCGAACCGCCATCGCTTGCCGGCCAGTTTCTGGGTGTTCGCCCAGGACCCCCAACAGAGCATGGTGACGACGCAAAAGACCACGGCCAGCGGGTAGGACTCGATCACGAACATGGTGCAAGACCCTCGACGGATGGCGCCTGGTACCCCCGATCGTCCAGAATCCTAACCGGCGCGGGGCAGCACCGCAAGCAGGCCTTGCCAAGAACGAGAAAGGCCCCGGCGTGGAAGTCCGTGAGGACCCTCGCCGGGGCAGCTCGACGATCGGGGTGCGCTCGTGTTACTGCGTGCCGGCCTGCTGGCCGAGCAGGAAGGCTCCGACCCGCGGATGGGCCGTGTGGATCACTTCGAGAATCCCTTGTTCGACGTCGAATCGCACCGTGGCGCCGCGTTCGGTCGTGCGAACCACGAGCCGCAGGTGGTCCTTTTCCTTGGCGCGGTCCAGCGCCGCGGTCACCATGGCCGCGGCACCTTTTTCGTGGTCGCGGCCGAACGCGCCGACAAACGTGGCGACAGGCTTCAAAGCCAGCGAGATCTCGAAGGGGTTGGGCGCGGGGGCCGGCGTTGCCGACTTGCGGAGGGCCTCCTTGAGAGTCTTCATGGCGTCCTTGCCCGCCGCAAGGTACACGGCTTCCTTCCCGAATCCGACAACGACGTCCAGCGTCTCGCCGAAGATGCGGACGAATCGGTCGTGGTCGCCGACCGGCGGAGCCGGGAAGGCCAGCGTGTGGAAGGTGACGCCCTCGAACTGTTCGGCATCGAGCTTGAGGCTCGAGAAGGCCGGGTGGTTATTCTGGAGGAACTCGCCGATCGTGCGCGCGACGTTCTGGAGCTTGGCGCCGTCGGCCACGTACCCGCCGGCCACCAGGGTCGCCCCGTTCGGCGAGGCGGCCAGCGACAGGGCCCCGTCGCTGCGCCCGCTGGCTGCGGTGTCGCGCAACACGTCGAAGATCTGGTTCAGGAGGTCCTTGCGGATACGTTTTTCGTCGTCGGAGACGCCTTCGCGGTCGAGCTTCTTGAGCTCCTTCTCCCGAACCATCTGGACGAGCTTGGCGGAAGCCGCGGCCTCGGCCTGCGGGGTCCGGCCTACCCAATGCGCCCGCAGCGCGGCCCCGGGCAGCCGGAACCCGGCAAACCCCGTTTTCAGCGACTTCGCCTCAACGAAGCGCTGGGCCAGCGGCGTGCCGCGTTGCGCGGTGAAGGTCAGATCGAGGTAGGTTCGCTTCTCGCTCCGGTCGAGCCGCCAGCCGAGGCTCACGTCGTCCAGTTCCTTGATCGCCTGGACGACGGCGGCCTTCACATTCTCGCCGAACTGCTTGCGGATGGCATAGTCGTCGTCGCTTTCGCCGGATTTCTGGCGGCCGAACCCCTTGGCGACGGCTTGTTCGACCGCGCCGACGATCCAGTCGGCGAACGTCGGCACGTGGAACTGGTAGAGCACATCGTAGCGGGCCGCGGGGACCCCGGGCTTCTGGCCTGCCGGCTTGGCGTTCTCCGCGGCCAGGGCATGGCAACAGGCGCCCAGCCCCAGCGTCAAGGCCAGCAGGGCGGCAATCAATGGCTTTCTCACGATCAGGTCTCCTTTGCGAGAGAAACATGGAATGTCCGTGCCAGCGCCCGATGCGCGCACGGCGACATGCTCCGGGAAACGCACCCAGTCGATGGGTTCGTGGTCGCGGTTAAGGGGTCTTGGCCGCGTCACGCGCCCACAGGGCCGAGGCGAGGTCGAACGGGAACCGGCTGGCCATCGTCTCGACCGCCAACCGCGCGTCATGATCGAGGTAGGCCCACTTCGGGACGTTCTTGGCGGAATCGACCAGCGAGGGCAGGTCCGGCATGCTCGAGGCCAGCCGCGGAACGCCAGGCAGTTCCGGCGGCTGGGCCTCCTCGGGTTCGGGCGGCTGTGCGATCTCGGCCCCGGCCAAATCACCCGGCGCGGGAACCGAGGGTGGGCTGAGCGCATTCCGGAGGACGAAACCGGCGATCACCAGGCAAGCCGCCGCGCCGATGGCCGCCAACCCGACGGCCCATGCGCGCACGCCGCGCGGCCGCTCGGCCCGGATCACGGTCCCGCCGCTTAGGCGCACGGCGTGGCAAATGCGCTCGTGCAGGATTTGGGAAAACGCCGGCCGATCCTCGAAGGCCTCCCGGCGAAGCCGATCGGTCAGCACCATCTCGTGGTTCTTGGTGATGCGCTCAGGCATAAGGCACCTCCGCGCCCCGCGAGCCGCGGGCAAGCGCGTTTGGCCCCGGCCGCGGCCCGGGGCCGGCCGATGCCTTCTCGCATTCCGGCAGCAAGGCCAAGAGCCTGCGCCGGGCGCGAAAGAGCATCGTCTTGACCGAGACCCACGAACGCTCCAACACGGCCGAGATCTCCTTGGTCGACATGCCCTCGACATAGTACAGCCAGACCGCCGTGCGCTCGTCGTCGGAGAGGATGCGCGCGGCCATGTCCCAAAGGCGTTGGCGCTGTTCGTTCTCGGCGACGATTTCCGGCGGCTCCGGTCCGCGCGCGCGGGCCGACGCGAGCCCTTCACTGCCCGGCCCCGGCAAAGACCGGCGAAAGTGGTTGATTTGCACCCGCCGCGCGATGGTGAACAACCAGGTGATAAACCGCCCTGGTCCCCGGTACTGATCCAGGCCGCGGTACGCGCGGAGGAACGTCTCTTGCAACAGGTCTTCGGCATCGGCGCCGGCGCCGAGCCGGCGCAGGAAATGGAGCGCCGGCGCCTGGTAGCGCCGAACCAGTTCCTCGAAACTCGCGATGCACCCCGCCTGGGCTCGGGCCGCGAGTTCTTCGTCGCCAGGCGGACGATCGGCGTGCGACATGGGGGAAGCCTACCGCGTCGGGCCGTCCGCCGGGGAACGGCGCCGTGCCTTGTTCTTGTTCCACTCGCGTTCCACGAGGCTCCACACCGCCTCGACCGGGGCACGGAACTCGACGATGACGGTCCGATCGTCCGGCTGCACGCGGAACCGCCGCAGCAGGGTCTTCACCTCGGTATCGTCATCGGCTTGGAGTTCGCCCATCGCGCGCAGGCCCTCGAGGATGGCGCGAATCTGCTCCGCGGTCTGGGCCGATTTCAGGGTCAGCCGCGCCTCGCCAAACCAGGTGCCCTCGTGTTCGCCCAGCGCGATGCTGATGGTCTCGCTTTGGGTGACCAAAGGCGACTTGAACGGCAGTTCGGCGTCGGCCAGCCGGATGGCGCGGGCCAGCAAGGCGGTGTTGGGGGGGACCGCAACGGCCAGGGGCGAATCGCCGGCCAGACGCGGCGATCGGCCGTCGAGCACGTCGAGGGCCGCCTTCAGCTCCTCGACGCCCGGAGCGAACACCACCAGGGTCGACCGGTGGAACGCGCCGGCCAGCAGGCGCCGCGGGCCCTTTCGGTCGGTGTCGGCCCACGTGTGCAATTCGTAAGCCCCGTAGGCGATGATCTTGTGTTCGGGCAGCCACTGGGCTTTGGCCGCGAGGGCCTTGGGATCGAGATCGGCATGGACCAACAGCACGCCTTCGGCCGCCCCGAGCCGCTTGCCGTAGAGGGTCATGCCGTGCAGGTCGCGGCGCACGTCCATGGCCAAAAGCGCATGGAGGGCATCGAGCTGCTTGGCGACGTTCGGCTGGTCTTCGACGAGTCGTTGGTACGCCTTCTGGAAGAGCGTCGCCTGGCGCAGGCCATCGACATCGAGGTGGGCCAGCCAGCCCGCATCGGCCGCCACCTGAGCGAAATCGACCGGCGCGGCCGAGAGCGTCGCGGCCAGTCCAAGAAGCAGGGCCGCGGTGACTGCGGCGCATCGCATGGTTGGGCCTCGTGGGGTGATCGCGGGGGCGTGATCGGGTCTTCTCCCCGTTATACCCCCGTCGCGGCCGAGCGGTTACACAAACGGCGCCACGAGTCCGAGACTGAAGGCCCTCGACGGCCCCCGTCTTCCTGGGCCGCCCGAAGGGCTTCGGAAGCGTTGTGTTCCCCGGGGGCGGGCCTTAACCGCGAAGGACCGATGTCGTCAAGTCCCAAGCGACCGCCGTAACAGCCGGCGGGGTCGGCGCCGACCTGCGCCTGCGTGAGGAATTGAGCGCGATG
>DYLT01000371.1 GCA_020721945.1 Blastopirellula marina | reverse complement strand
CTGGTGGTCCCGATGTTGGGCGGTGCAGTTGCCCGTCGGCGTGTCGAACAGCACTATACCTGGGAGGCGATGGGCCGCCGGATGACCGAGATCCTGGCCTGCCAGTTCAGCCCGCGCAAACCCTCGGCGCCGCCACCCCATGTCGTCCTCCCGCGCCGTTTGGACTCATGCCACGAGCCAGCATCGTCATCGCCTGCTACAACCAAGGCCGCTACCTAGACGAGGCGGTCGACTCGGCCCTCGCGCAGACGTACGAGGACCTCGAGATCGTGATCGTCGACGACGGTTCGACCGATCCGGCGACGCACGCGAAGACCCGATCGCTGCGGCGGCCCAAGACGCGGGTGCTCCACACCGAGAACCAAGGGTTGCCCTCGGCGCGGAACACGGGCATCCGCGCGGCCCGGGGCGAGTATATCCTTCCGCTGGACGCCGACGACCGCCTGGCGCCGGCCTATCTGGAAAAGGCGGTCGCCGTGCTCGAGGTCCGGCCCGAGGTCGGCATCGTCTACGGCCAGGCCGAGTATTTCGATGGTCAATCGGGCACGTGGGAATCGCCGCCGTACTCGCTTTCCGAGATGCTGCTTCACAACCTGATCTACTGCTCCGCCGTGTTCCGCAAGGCCGACTGGGAACAGGTCGGCGGGTACAAGCCGGTCATGAAGTACGGCTGGGAGGACTGGGAGTTCTGGCTTTCGCTCTTGGAATTGGGCCGCCAGGTCTACCAGCTCCCCCAGACCGTGTTTTTCTACCGCCGCAAGCCCGGCTCGATGATCGCCGAGATGGTTCGGTCGCCAGGGCGCATGGAATACTCGTTCGAGCAGGTGTTTCTGCACCACGTGCGTTTGTACGCCGAGAATGCGCCGGCCCTGTTCCGCGATCGCTGGGTGTTCGAGGGGCGCGAACGTCTTGTCGCGCGCCTGCTTGCCGGGCTCGTCGCGCGCGATCAGGACCTCCGCACCCTGCCGGCCCGCGCCGTTGCGACGTGCGGATTGGTGGCCTGGGCCGCCCAGCGCCGGCTGCGCAAGTCGGTCGGGCGCTTGGCCCGGTCCCTGGGATTCGGCTGAAACGGCCCTGAGAAAACCCACGCTCCGGTGCGCCAATCGGGCGCCCGGGCCGAAGGTCGAACGCCTTGCGGCATGGGGAGAAGCGATTCTTGATGTGCGTTCGCTCCAGAACGTCGCGTCCTGGCCGGATGCCCACGAATCCATGTCTTGACCACTTCATCAGCCCCGTGGTATTCGACTGCCCATGAAAATCCTCGACGTCCGGCCGCTGGCGATTCCCGACGTGAAGGTGGTCCGTTTCGGACGCTTTCCCGACGCGCGGGGTTACTTCACCGAGCCGTTCCGCAAGAGCGACTTCTTCGGTTTTCCTGGGCTCGAGCCGTTGCGCGGCATCGAATTCGTTCAGGTCAACGAGAGCTACTCCCATGCGAACGTGCTCCGCGGACTGCATTTCCAATGGAACCCGTTCATGGGGAAGCTGGTGCGGGCGATTGCGGGGCGACTGGTGGATTTCGCGCTGGATATCCGGCAAGGGTCGCCCACGGCCGGGAAGATCATCGCCCACGACATGCCCTCGCGCCCTGGGGACGCCTGCGGCGAATGGATCTGGGTGCCGCCGGGGTTCGCCCACGGCACGCTGTTGTTGGAACCGACCTACCTCGAGTACTACTGCACGGGCGAGTACAGTCCGGGCTGCGAGGCGGCCATTTCGCCTTTGGCCGACGATCTCGACTGGTCACTGTGCGATCCCCGACTTAAGGCCGACTTCGACCGGGTCGTGTCGGCCGGCGCGATCTTGTCGGAGAAGGACCGCCAAGGGATGACGCTGTCCCAATGGAACGCCGATCCGCGGGCCGCGGAGTTCGTGTACGGACGCTGTTGAGGGCATGATGGAATCATCGCGACTGTTGTTTACCGGCGGCAGCGGGCTGCTGGGTAGCGAGGTGCGCAATCTCCTGCCCGAGGCCTGCTTTCCCACGTCGGCCCAGTTCAATGTCACCGACTACGCCCAGATGGACGCCTTCGTGCGCGGTCGGGCCTTCGACGTGCTGGTTCACGCCGCGGCCTTCACCTCGCCGCCGAAGGTCGACAAGGACCCGGCGCGGGCCATCGAGGTGAACATCGCCGGCACGGCGAACGTCGCCAGGCTTTGCCTCGCGCACGCTTTGAAGCTCGTCTACGTTTCGACCGACTATGTGTTCCGAGGCGACCGGGGAAACTATCAGGAAGACGATGCCCTGCACCCGGTCAACGCCTACGCCTGGTCGAAGCTCGGCGGGGAATGCGCGGCGCGATTGGTGCCGGGGTCGCTCATCGTGCGCACCTCGTTCGGGCCGAACGTGTTTCCTTACGAAAAGGCGTTCGTCGATCAATGGACCAGCCGCGAGCCGGTGCGCGTGATCGCCCGCAAACTCGTCGACGTGCTCCGGCGCGGCCTCTCGGGGGTAATCCACCTCGGCGGGCCGCGTCGCACCGTCTTCGAGTACGCGCGGAGCCTCGACCCGATCCGGTCCATCCAGGAGCTGTCGATCCGCGACGTGAGCTTCGCCGTGCCGGTCGACACCTCGCTCGACACCCAGCGGTACGAACGGATGATGGCGACAAGCCGCGGCACGTAGGATGTCCTTTCCAGGCCGTCCTCGAGCGGCACCGAGCCGACAGGCGACGGGTCGGAGCACCCGTCTGCACGAAGCTGCAAGGAGGTAACTATGCGAATTCTCGTTGCCGGCGGAGCGGGATACGTGGGATCGGTGCTGGTACCCGTGCTGTTGGACCACGGGTATGAAGTCGACGTGATCGACCTGTTGTGGTTCGGCAACCACCTGCCGCCGGAGGTTCGCGTGGTCCGGCAGAACCTCTTCGACTGCGAGGTCGACGACTTCCGCGGCTACGACCAAATGGTGTTCCTGGCGGGGTTGTCGAACGACCCGATGGCCGAGTTCAGCCCCTCGATGAACTTCATCCACAACGCCGCGCTGCCGTCGTACTTGGCCTACACGGCGAAGAAGGCCGGCGTGCGGCGGTTCATTTACGCCTCGTCGTGCTCGGTGTACGGGTACACGGTCAACGAGCTTTACGACGAGGACTCGCCGGTCACTTGCGGATACCCTTATGGAATCTCGAAGCTCCAGGGCGAGCGGGGCGTGATGCAGCTTGGCGACGACCAGTTCTCGACGATCGCCCTGCGCCAGGGCACGGTCTGCGGCTACAGCCCACGCATGCGATTCGACTTGATCGTCAACACGATGTTCAAGTCGGCGATGACCGAAGGAACGATCACGATCAACAATCCCTCGATCTGGAGGCCCATTATCGACGTGCGCGACACGAGCCGGGCGTTCTTGCGCGCGGTGCAGGCCGATCAGTCCATCCGTGGGGTGTTCAACGTGGCCTGCGGCAACTTCACCGTCGGCCAGATCGGCGACATGGTCAAGGACCAGGTCGAGGCCCTTACCGGCCGAAGAATCCGGATCGCCATGAAGAATGTCCAGGATTTCCGGAACTACAAGGTGACCTGCCAGCGGGCCCAGAACGTGCTGGGATTCTTGCCGCGGCACTCGATCAGCGACATCATCGACAGCCTTTACGCCCACCGCGGCGAGTTTGGCGACTATGGCGCCGCCGCGTTCTACAACATCGTGGTGTTTCGGAGCCGGTTCGCCGAGGAGCAATCGCTGCCGGCGATTCGCAAGGCGGCTTGATCGCCCATGACCGTTGCGTCCCCCCATGCCGAGACGGCCGAGACCGACGCCGAGGTGCGCCGGCTCCGCGCGGAAATCGCCGAGGCCCAAGTCCACATCCTCGCGCTGAAAGAGCGCCTTCGGATCCGCGACGAACAGTACCAGCGGATCCTCCGGAGCTGGTCGTGGCGTCTGACTGCCCCGGCGAGGACCTTCGCGGCGCTTCTCGGCCTGATTTGGCGGAGCCTCGGGCGTTGGCGCCGGGCCTGGGCGGTGCTCAAGGCCGAGGGGCCCCGGGTCATGGCGATCAAGGCCGGCGTCGAACTGGTGACCGGCGCATGCCAGGTTCTCGGCCGGCCCACGCCGTTCTGCACCCGGTACTTGCCCAAGCCCGGCGCCAACGGCCAGGCCGATCCGTTCGTCTTCGTTCTGGCGGGTCCCCGGCCCGAGATCACGCCCCTGGTGCGTGGCGAACAGATCGTTTACGGATGTGCCGCGGCGCCGGCGGGCATCGACCAGATCGAGG
>DYLT01000370.1 GCA_020721945.1 Blastopirellula marina | reverse complement strand
TGTCGTTCTTATGCGTGATTGGCCTGTCGTGGTTTGCCTCGCACCCCCTGGTGCAAGCAAGGCGAGACGATCGGCTCGACCGGCTGGCCGAAGAGGGCCGAGCGTGGCCCGTGCGCGCCGCCAAAACAATCGGGCTTTGGCTCTGGCAGACGACCCTGTTGGGCGTGGCCGTCTGGTTGTTGACCCTTCCCCTGGTCATGGCCCGATTCCATCTGCTCTCGCCGGTCGCCCTGCTCCTGAACGCGATGCTCTGGCTGCCGATGGCCGCGGCCCTGTGGAGCGGATTCGGCGTCCTCATCGCCGGCACGGTGTTCCCGCCCCTGGCGCTCGCGCTGGGCTGGTGCTGCGAGGGCACCTTGGCGTTGCTGGAGTGGGCGGTCGAGGCCGCTCGCCGGATTCCGGCCAGCTACTTCTGGGTCCCGGGCCCGCCCGACTGGTGGCTCGTGGGACTCTATGGCGGCCTTGCGGTCGCGGCCGGGGCTTTCCGTCGGCGACCGCCGCGGCGATGGACGGCGGCGCTGGTGTGCGCCTGGATCGCGGTGGGCCTCCTGCCCGGACTGCTCGCGCGGAGCGGACCCCGGCTCAGCGCCGCCTTTCTGGCCGTCGACCACGGCTGCGCGGTGGTACTCGAGCTGCCGTCGGGCGCCAAGGTGCTCTACGACGCAGGGCGACTGGCCGCCCCCGACCTGGGAACCGAGAGCATCTCGGCCGCGCTATGGTCCAAGGGGATCATGCACCTCGATGCGGTGATCCTCTCCCATGCCGATGCCGATCACTTCAACGCCCTGCCGGGCCTCGTGGAGCGGTTCTCGGTCGGCGCGGTCTATGTGTCGCCGGTCATGTTCGAGGATTCCAACGAGGCGCTTTACGCCCTGCGCGCGGCGCTCGACGCGGCGGGCGTGCCGATCCGCGAAGTGGCCGCCGGCGACGTCTTTTCCGGTGGGAATCGGTGCCTCGTCGAAGTGCTGCACCCAACCAAGAAAGGCACGCTTGGCGGCGACAACGCCAATAGTCTGGTGCTGGCCGTGCGATTCGCCGGGCGAACGATCCTCTTGGCTGGCGATCTGGAACCGCCTGGACTCAATGACTTGCTGGCCGAAGAACCGTGCCCCACCGACGTCCTCTTGGCCCCCCACCACGGGAGCCGACGGAGCGATCCCCCGGGCCTTGCCGCATGGAGTTCTCCGAAGTATGTCATCATCAGCGGCGGACTTCGGATTAACCTTCAGGAAACCACGGCCGCCTATCGCGCGGCGGGTGCCCGAATCTTCCATACCGGCCGGTGCGGGGCGATCGACGTGGTCATCAGCGACCTCGGCCAGATCACTACGCAGTGCTTTGTAAGTCCTGACTAATAAGCGAGTTGCGATGGTCGAACCGAACTCGTTCGGGTTGCCGCGCGTGCCGGGGGCGACGCATTCGGGGGGATCGCCCCTGCTTGCGCCCGTCCGGTCGGGGCAATTTTCTCCCCCACCGAGGAACACCGGTTGCAAAAGCGGGGACACGTGATACACTTAGGCTTTTGGTTGAGTTGGCATGGCTAGTTCCATTGGAGTCCTCGTAGACACGGTGGGAGGAACGTGCTTCGGGTGAAGCACCCAAGGCCGGCAGGACTTGAGGAATCGCGGTAGCAGATGACTATTACCAGAGAGCGGAAACAGGAGCTGATCGGCTCGTTCCAACGCGGCGAGAACGATACCGGCTCCGCGGAAGTGCAGATTGCTCTGCTGACCAGCCGGATCAACTCGCTGACCGAGCACCTGCGGGGCCACAAAAAGGACTTCGCGGGCCGCCGCGGCTTGTTGATGATGGTGGGCCGGCGTCGCAGTCTGCTCGACTACCTCAAGCGGGTTAGTCCTGAGCGCTACTTGGACGTCATCCAGCGGTTGGGTATCCGCAAGTAGTCGGTTTCCGGCATCCTGGCTTCCAGTGCTGCCACCGGGCCTCTCCGTGGCTCAAGGTGGGCGATGGCCAGATCGATGATTGCCACCGGAGGCGTAGCTCTCTCTTCAGACGCCCCCTCTGGGCGTCGGGTTGGGCGGTCGCGCTTCTTCCCCACGGTCTTGCTGCGGCGTCTGGCGAGGACCGGCAACGTAGGTGAAGGTAGGAGAAGCTTTGAAAGTACGTGTCGAAAAACGGATTGGGGCCCAAACTCTTTGGATTGAAACCGGAGAGCTGGCAAGACAAGCAGCAGGCAGTTGCCTGGTCGGATACGGTGAAACGGTGGTGCTCTGTGCAGCCACCGTGGGGCCGCCCAGGCCCGGCATCGACTTCTTTCCTCTGACCTGCGATTATCGAGAGCGGGTCGCGGCCGCGGGGCGATTTCCGGGCGGATTCATGAAACGAGAGGGGCGGCCCACCCAGAAAGAAATCCTGACCTCCCGCTTGATCGACCGCCCCCTGCGACCCCAGTTTCCCGAGTGGTTCCGCGACGAAGTGCAAGTCCAAGCCTTCGTGCTGGCCAGCGACCGCCAGATCGACGGCGATGTGCTGGCCATGATCGGGGCCTCGGCCGCGCTGTGCCTGTCGCCCGCCCCGTTCCTCGGTCCGCTGGGGGCCGTGCGGCTGGGCTACCTCGAAGGCCGGTTCGTCCCCTTCCCCACCCAGGACGAACTGGAAGAAAGCGATCTCGATCTGATCGTCTCGGGCTTCGCTGATTCGGTGGCGATGATCGAAGGCTTCGCCCGCGAACTCCCCGAGGATCTCATGGCCGAGGCGATCCAAACGGCCCAGGGCTTCCTCCGCGAGGTGTGCGAACTCCAGCAAGACCTGGTGGCGAAGGTCCAGCCCGTGAAAACCTCGTCCCCGGCCCCTGAACCCGATCCGCTCGTCGATCGCCTCCGCGCGACGTATTACGAGGCCTTCTGCGCGGCGAAGCAGACGCCGGGCAAGCAGGCGCGGGCCGAAGCGGTCGAGGCCCTCAAACAGCAAGCCCTCGCCGAGCTGATTCCCGACCCGCAGGCCGAAGGGGCGATCGCCCCCGAGGCCTTCGAGCACGCCTGGCACGCGCTGGAGCGGCGCGTGGTGCGCGACCTGATTCTCTCGGGCACGCGGCCCGACGGCCGCTCGGTCACGCAACTGCGTGATCTCGTCTGCAAAGTCGACGTCTTGCCTCGCGTCCACGGCTCGGCCTTGTTCCAGCGGGGCGAGACCCAGGCCATGATCACCGTCACGCTGGGCACGCCGCGCGACGAACAGCGCGTCGATGGCCTGATCGAAGAGTACACCAAGAAGTTCATGCTCGACTACTACTTCCCACCGTTCTCGGTGGGAGAGGTGCGTCCGATCCGCGGGCCGGGGCGCCGGGAGATCGGTCATGGGGCGCTGGCCGAGCGAAGCGTCAAGCCGGTCCTGCCCGACCCCGACGAGTTCCCCTACACCATCCGCATCATCTCCGACATCCTCGAATCGAACGGCTCCAGCTCGATGGCCAGCGTTTGCGGGGCGACGCTGGGCCTGATGGCCGCGGGAGTGCCCATCACCAACCCGGTGGCCGGCATCTCCATCGGCCTGGTCAAGGAGTCCGACCGCCATGTGCTCTTGACCGACATCATCGGCGACGAGGACCATCACGGCGATATGGACTTCAAGGTCGCCGGGACGCAGAACGGCGTGACCGGCATTCAACTCGATCTGAAGATCCACGGCATCACCGACGAGGTCATCCGCGGCGCGCTCCAGCAGGCCCGCCAGGCCCGCATCGAGATCCTGCGCAAGATGCTGACGGCCATCCCGCGGCCGCGCGCCGATATCTCGCCGTACGCCCCGCGCCTGTTGCAGACGAAGATCGACCCGGACAAGATCGGCCTGTTGATCGGTCCGGGCGGCAAAACGATCCGTTCGATCCAGGATGCCACCGGGGCCCTCATCGACGTCAACGACGACGGCATCGTGACCGTCGCCTGCGACGACATGGAAGGGGCCAAAGCCGCAATGGATCAGGTGATGGGCCTGACCGCCTCGGTCGAGGTGGGCAAGATCTACAACGGCCGCGTCATCAGCATCAAGGACTTCGGGGCGTTCATCGAGATCCTGCCGGGCAAGGACGGCCTGTGCCACATCAGCGAACTGGCCGAGGAGTACGTCGAGAACGTCTCGGACGTCTGCAAGGTGGGAGACACGATGCGCGTCAAGGTGATCGCCATCGACGAGCAGGACCGCGTCAAGCTCAGCCGCAAGGTCGTGCTCCGCGAGGAAGGCGGCGGCGACCGCCCGCAACCCCCGCGCAGC
>DYLT01000369.1 GCA_020721945.1 Blastopirellula marina | reverse complement strand
GTCGCCGCCGAGGCCTCTTCCCCGTCGGCCCCGTACCGCGTGCCGTCGGCCGGCTCGGCGGGGTCCAGGGTTACGTGCTCCACGCCCGCCACGTGCAGTTGGCGCACGATCGTCTCGCGCGGCTGTTCGGTACACACGCCGAAGCGCACCCCTTCGAGATCGTCGATTCCCTCCAGGTTCTCTGCCGGCGGGTCGAAGTGGCAGACCGTGCCGAGGTTCGAGAGCTTCTCGAACAACAGCCTGGCCTTGAGGCCTGCCAGGGCCAACTTCGGGCGGAAACGGACTTCGCCGGCCCACGCCACAGAGCCGGCCGGGGCCGCCGCGGCCACGGCGCGGCGCAACTCCTCGGAAACCGCAGCCGAAAGGGCCGCGCCCGACTCCGCAGCCTTGGGTTCGGTGTTGGGCCGGCCGCCTGGCTCGTTTGTCGGCCGATCCCCGTGGGCCGCGGCCAATTCCCGCGCCAGTGCGCCGAACCGGTCGGTTGGGGCTTCGCCCTTCTTGAGAGCCGCCACATACTGCCGCAGGCCATCCGTGCACCGGAGCATCGCGTCGGCCAGGCTCGGCGTCAGTCCACCTTCGCCGGCCGCCAGGTCCTGGAGCAGGTCTTCCATGAAGTGGGCGAGCTTGGCGACCCGGTTCAGACCGACCGAGGCGGCGGCTCCCTTGATCCGATGCGACGTGACCAAAAGCCGCTCGATCGCTTCGGGACCGGCTCGCCGTTCGGTGGCCAACAGGGTGTCGGTCAACTCGTCCAGCGCAAGCTCGGCCTCGTCGATGAACAGCCCCAGGTACTTGTCGGACAACTCCGCCTCGTCGCGCACGTTCGCGAACGGATCCGTGGGTGCGGTTGGCTCGGCGGAAGCGCCATCGCGCGCCGCTGGGACCTCCTGCGGCTTCGAAGAGTCTCCCACCACGCGGGCCGCCGGTTCGGGCGCGGCGCCCTCGGAAGGCGCCGGCGAGGCGACCACCTCGGCCAAGGCGCGTTCGGCGTCGGCCTGGGTCGAGGCGCGGCGTTCGACGCCCGCCGATTGAAGCAGCGTGTGAATGTCTTGTAGCACCGAGTCGCACTCGACCGGCGGCGCCTCGGGCGACTTCAACATGTCGACCAGTCCCCCCAGCCGATCGACGGCCTGGAACATCAGCTCGACCACGCTTCCCGTAACGGGCAGTTCGTCCTTGCGCGCCGCGTCGAAGACGTTCTCGATCTTGTGCGTGAGCTGATTGATGTCCTTCAGCCCGAGCATCGCGGAGAGGCCTTTGAGGCTGTGCGCGGCCCGGAACATCTCGTTGATCAGCTCGGCGTCGCACGGCCGATGATGGTCGGGATCGAGCGCGCGGACCCATTCGTCCAACTGGAGGAGGTTCTCGTTGAGCCGCGCGAGCAACTGCCCGGACTCGTCGAGGAAGTCCCCTAGGAGCGACTCGAAGAACTCGTCGCGGGTTTCGGGTGCGGTCATGCCTGCTTCCCCGGCTTGCGGTGGAGCCACGGTTGAAGCCTGACAAACCCCTTGAGCAGGTCGCCGACGCCTTCGGCCGCGCCGGTGACGAGGAGCCCTTCAGGCTTGATGGCCGCGGTCAGGTGCCTGACGACCGTCTTCTTCGATTCCGTGTCGAAGTAAATGAGCACGTTTTTGAGGAAGACGAGGTCGAATGGCGGACCGGCCAACGGTTCCATCAGGTTGTGCTGGCGATAGACGATCATGCGGGTCAACACGGGGCGTGCGTGCCACAGGGGCCCGTCCTTAGCCTTGGTGAAGAAGCGCCGGCGGTACTCCTCGGGGACCAACCGCATGGCGCGCTCGCCGAAGGCCGCGGCCCGGGCCTGCTCGAGCGCGCCCTTGCCGATGTCTGTGGCGAGGATGTGCACGTTCCACCGCTCGACGTTCGGCAGGCACGCGGCCACGCAGCAGGCGATGGTCACGGGCTCGTCGCCGGTGCTGCACGCTGCCGACCAGATCCGCAGCACGCGCCGCGCGCCGGCGCGGCCCTCTTCCGCCTTCTGCGCCAGGTAGTCGCGCGAGAACCATCGCCACTGCGCCTCGTCGCGGAACAGATACGTCTCGTGCGTGGTGATTTCCTGGAGGAAGGCGTCCCACTCGGGATCGCCGGGCGGCAGCGCGCTTAAGTGCCGGTAATACGCCTCGAAGCTCTCGATGCCGGTCTCGCGCAACCGCCGCCGCAGCCGGTTCGACAGAAGGGTCTTCTTCTGCGGCGACACCCGGATGCCCGTACGCCGGTAAATCAACGCGGCGTACCGCGCCAAGAGCACGTCGGTCACCTGCTCGGCGGCGACGAAGGGAGGCAGCGGCTGGATGGGAACGAGGTCGGCAAGCGGCATGGGTCCGTTCACCCGGCCATGGTGGCGGCTTCGACGGCGTCTCTCTCCTCCTGGCCGAGGATCTTGTCGATGTCCAGGAGGATCAACAGCCCCTTGTCGAGTTTGACCAGGCCGGTGAGGTACTCCCGCCCGAGCCCCGAGACGGTCGGCGGCGGCGGCGCGATCTGATCGTGCGAGATGCGCAGCACCTCGCTGACCGCGTCGACAATGATGCCGATCGTCTTGCCAGCCACGTTGACGACCATGATTCGGGTCTCGTCGCTGGCCTCCTCCTGCGGCAAGCCGAACCGCAAGCGCAGGTCGAGGATCGGGATCACCGTGTTCCGCAGATTGATCAGTCCCTTGATGTAGGGCGGCGTCTGCGGCACGCGAGTGATCTCGCCCATGAGGATGATCTCTTGCACCTTGGTGATCTCGATGCCGTATTCCTCTTGGGCCAGCCGGAAGCTGACCAACTGCATCGAGCCGATGCCTTCGGCCCGGCGTTTCTCTTTCACGGGGGCTTCGTGCGTGGCGGTAGCCATCTCGATAGACTCCAGGGTTCGATTGCCCATCCGGCATGACGTGGATTGGGAAAACCGCCGAGCCGCGAGCCGGCCGGCGTTCCCGGCTTTCTTGAAGAACTATAGGTCATGTTTCGGACCGGCAGCGTCCCTCGAAAGCGAACTTGACATTTTTACGTCATGGCCTAGGGTTCGATATGACCTGGACATCCGTAGGGCCCTCCGGGCCGGCGACCGGCCGGACGGCTCCTGGGCATTTCGCTTCCGTCAGTCGTTGAGGACCCGCCATGCCAGCTCGAGTGCTCGTCGCGGACGATTCCAGCACGATGCGCAAGATCATTCTCCGCTCCCTTCAGGCGGTCGGTGTGCCCGACGCCAAGGAAGCCGCTGACGGCAACGAGGCCTTATCGATGTTCAAGCCGGGCGAGTTCGACCTGGTGCTCACCGATTGGAACATGCCCGGCAAGAGCGGCCTTGAGGTCATTCAGGGTATCCGCGCCCAGGACCCCAAGGTGCCGATCATCATGATCACCACCGAGGCCGAGAAGGGGCGCGTGCTCCAGGCCATCCAAGCCGGGGTCTCCGACTACCTCGTCAAGCCGTTCACGGCCGACACGTTGCGGGCCAAGCTCGAAAAGCACGGCTGCTGACGCCGCGTTGGGGGCTGCGGGCTGTTTGCGCCGCCGCGAGGTCTCGCGGCAATGGCCTCAAAACAAAAGACCTGGCACACCGCCCCGGGCGCGCTTCCTGGTCTAGCCTTGGGTCGCGTTGTCAATCGGGTCCCTTGACACGGCGGCACCGCGCCGATATACTTCGTTATATGGCGATCTATAGGAGCCATCAGCCATGCGCGACGTGCTCTCGGTCATCAAGGCCCTGGCCGATGAAAATCGGCTTCGAATTCTCCTGGCACTCCAGGGACAGGAACTGTGCGTCTGTCAATTGGTCGAGTTGCTTGGGCTGGCCCAGTCCACCGTGTCGAAACACCTGTCGATCCTCCATCAAGCCAGGCTGATCGACAGCCGCAAGGAGGGTCGGTGGATGTTCTATCGCGTATCCCAGGAGGACGCCCCTGCCGAAGCCCGGCAGATCGCCGCCGTCGTTGCCAGGCTGCTGGCCCACGCCCCCAAGGCCCGGGCCGACGCCCAGCGGCTGAAACAAATCCTCGCCATGAACCGCGACGAGCTGTGCAGGCAACAGAACCGATGCTGAAATTCCTCTTCCTTTGTACCGGCAACTCGTGTCGCAGCCAGATGGCCGAGGGCTGGGCGCGCCATCTGAAGGGCGGTGAGATCGAACCGTATTCGGCCGGGATCGAGGCCCACGGTCTGAACCCCGACGCGGTACGGGTCATGGCCGAGGCAGGCGTCGATATTTCCGGCCAACGTTCGAAACGGGTGGGCGAACT
>DYLT01000368.1 GCA_020721945.1 Blastopirellula marina | reverse complement strand
AGAGACGATCGGCGTCCGGCGCCGCCTCCCGAGGTGCGCCGCCGATCCTCGCAAACTACACCGCGGCCGACCACCGGCGGCGGCTGGAGAACATCGGCCTGTGCCGGCGCTCGATCCGCAGTTACCTGCGCAAGCACCTGGTGACGAGTTACTTGCCCGGCCAGTGCTGTTACAACCTTGGCGAGTACCCATGCCGCAAGCCCTGGGATCCCGACGCGTGGGACGAACAGGAACTCGATCGGCTCCACGAGCACGGTATCCGGTTGATTCAGGTCCACGAGGAGTGGAACGATTCGCAGCGGCTGTTCGGTGGGCACAAGCTCGCGCCGCTGAACCCGACCGGCTTTCGCCGGTTCGTCGAGATGGTCCACCGGCGGGGCATGAAGCTCTTGGTGTACGTGTCCAGCGGGTATTTCCAGCGGACCGACCCCGATTTCCGCCCCGAATGGGCGATCGGCGGCGACTTGGTCGAGATCTACTTCGACTATGCCCATGGTTCGCCGGCCAGTCCCGGGTGGCGAGCGTACTTCCTGCCGCGGCTGGTCCGCATCCTCGACGAGTACGGCGTCGACGGCATCTACAACGACCTCGGCTACGCTCAGCCCGGAAGCGATCCACGCTTGCCGTCCAAGGACGAAGTCGCGGCCTTCGACGAAAGCAGCACCCACGATGGAGCGCTGGGCGACCTCTTGGCCATGATCTACGAAGAGGTCAAGCGGCGGGGCGGGATCGTCAAGGTGCATCGCGGCGGGGCCACGCGGCCCCAAACCGACCTGAAGGTTTACGACTATCTCTGGGTGGGCGAAGGAGGCCGCAGCGGCGACCGCCTGCGCGAGGCCGTCAAGCACCATCCTCCCTATGTGGTGCCCTGCCTCGATATGAGCCGGGCCACGGTCGAAAGCGAGGACGAGCTGTACCTGCACGCGATCCCGTACCTTCAGTTCCCGCTCTTGTTGGCGGGCCGGCCGTTCACCGGCGAGCGCGCGGCGATCCCCGGCATCAAGTACCCACCCGAGGACAAGTGCTTCTGGACGCGGCACTGCCGGGCGATCTGGAGGCACTATCAGGCCAACCCGAACGGGCCGCATAGCTACGGCTGGTGGGATTCGGTGCCCGGGCGTCCCGCGGCGCGGCCCACCCACGCGCGTTGGCTCAAGCAGTACCTGCCGCTGGTGGAAGAGGGGACTTGGGCATGGCTGGAGATCGGCCAATCGAGCCTGTTCGCAGGGCCGCTGCCGAAGGACGTGGTGGCCTCGGCCTTCGCCAACCGCGACCTGTACCTGGTCTTGGCCAACTACGGCCGAAGCCCCGCCGAGATGGCCACGACCGACGCTTACGTGGCGGTTGACCGCCCCTCGGCACCGGCGACGAAGGTGTGGAAGTTGGCGCCGCGGTCGCTTCAGATCGTGCGCCGGTCCGGCTGACCCAAGCGATCTTCCTCGGGTTGCTACGGAGTGCGCCAGGGCAAGAGGGTCGACACCATCCCGACCGGTGCAATAGCCAACCGGGCTTCACGCGATCAACCGCCGCGTGGGAAGTCCCGCGAAACCAGTCACATCGGCATCGAACGCCACGACTTCCGCACCGAGCCTCCCAGTCCGTCGAACCAAGCCGAAGGCGTGCCTGTCACCTTCCTGGAGCACCCCCGTGAAGACATCCGTCGCGCTACGCTGCGTTGCCGTCTTGCTGCTCGTATCGCCGAGTTTCGCGGCCGAGAGATCGCCTGCGGCCCCCAAGCTCCAAGACGTCGTCATCGTCTACAAGACGCATTTCGACATCGGCTACACGCAACTGGCGCGCGACGTCGCCCACCAGTACCGCACCGAGATGGCCGACGGAGTGCTGGAGGCCATCGAGAAGAACGCCCACCAGCCCAAAGAGCGGCAATTCGTCTGGACCTTGTCGGGCTGGCCGATGGCCCAGCTTCTGGCGCCGGAGCAATCGCCCGAGCGACGGGCGAAGATCGCCCAGGCCATCCGCGAGGGCAATCTGGCAGTCCACGCGCTGGCCTTTACGATGCACGACGAGACTTCCGAGCTGGAGGATCTCGTGCGCTGGCTAGGGCTTTCGTCGGCCATCGCCCGGCAGCATGGGCGGCCGTTGCCTCGCGACGCCAAGACGACCGACGTTCCGGGGCACTCGTGGGTGCTGCCGACGCTTCTAAGCCACGCGGGCGTGAAGTTCTACCACATGGGCGGGCCGCTGGTGAACAGGTCTTTCGGCCTGCCGCGGCTCTTCTGGTGGCAGGGCCCAGATGGCTCGCGCTTGTTGACACTGTACACCAACGACTACGGCACGGCACCGCTGCCGCCTGTGGACTGGCCCTCGTCGGCCTGGGTCTACCTCCACATGACCGCCGACAACGAGGGGCCGCCTCCGCCGGGCGTCGTCGACGCCGACCTGGCGTTCTACAAGCAGCACGCTCCTGGCACGCGGGTGCGCATCGGCAGGCTGGAGGATTTCGCCGATTTGGTGTTGGCCGAAAAGCCGGATCTGCCGGTCGTGCGATCGGATCTCCCCGACCCGTGGATTCACGGGTTTTTGAGCCACCCCGCGGCCACGAGGCTGGCCCACAACCTCCGCCCAATGCTGCCGGCCCTCGATGCCCTGACGACCTTGGAAAACGCCTGGGGCGTGTACCGCCCGAGCGTCAAAGACGTCTTGGCCGAGGCCTACCGCCACAGTCTTCTCTATAGCGAGCACACCTGGGGGCTGGCCACCCAGCACTACATCTGCCAGCTCTACGGCAAGGACTGGGAGGAGGCCCTGGCGCGGGGCTGGCCGCGGGTGTACGACTTCCTCGACGAGGCCAACCGCGAGCACGACGATTACATCACCCGAGTGCGCCTTGCGGTCGAGAATCCTCTGGCGAACGCCGTGGCGGCGCTGGCCGACCACGTGAACCAGGCCGGACACCGGATCGTGGTCTACAACCCGCTGCCGTGGGCGCGCGACGGACTGGTCGAGCTGAACGCCAACGATTATCCGCTGGCCAGCGGTGTCCGGGCCGTCGATGGCGGCCATCGGGCGCGGTTCGCCCGCAGCGAGGCCAAGGCCGTCGAAGGCCCCGGCAAGATCGTCGCCTTCGTCGCCAAGGACGTTCCGCCGATGGGCTACCGCACGTATGTAGTCGAGAACATCCCCGACGATCGGCCCACCCTGGCCGTCTCGGAGAAGGATAACCGTATCGAAAGTCCGCACTTCAAGGCGGTGCTCGACGCCGCGGGCGGCCGGATCGCCAGCCTGGTGGACAAGCGGACCGGGCGCGAATTGGTCGATCCTACCGCTCCCCAGGGGTTCGGTCAGTACTTGTGCGAGCGGTTCGGACGCAAGGAAGTGGCGGCCTACCTCGATGCGGCCCTCTATCCCCAATACCGCGCGCATCGGTTCCTCATGGGCAAGGCCGACGTGCCCGAGGTTCCCTATGCGTCGGGCTTGCCGAAGAACCTCACGATCCGCTACGAGAGGACGCCGGTCGCCGTGTCGGCCGTGCTGTACGGCGCGATGCCAGGGCCTGGCCCGGCACGGACCGTCGCCACCCGACTCACACTCTACGCCGACATGCCGGTGGCCGACATCGAGGTGCTCTGCGACAAACCGTCGGACGCCTGGCCCGAGGCGGGATGGATCTGCCTGCCCTTGAATCTCGCGCGCCCGCGGTTCCGTCTCGGCAAGCTCGGCGCCGACCTCGACCCAACCCGCGACATCACCGTCGAGAACGTCAATTACCGCCAGATGTGGGTGAACACCGGGGTGGCCGTCTACGACGAGTCGGGCTACGGCGTGGGACTCTGCCCGATCGATTCGCCCCTGGTGAGCCTGGGCGAGCCCGGTAGCCACAAGTTCGACTCGCGTTACGAGCCCACGGCAGCCCGCGTGTACCTGAACCTCTACAACACCCACTGGCACACGAACTTCGCCAGTTGGACCGGCGGCCGGATGGCGTCCCGCGTGCGTCTCTGGACGTTCGAGAATTTCCAGCCGGAATCCGCGCTCTACACGCCGTCGATGGAAGCCCGCGTGCCTCTGCGCGTCGCCAAGAGCCGCACCCGGCCCGGCCGCTTGCCGCCGACCCAGGCGGGCCTCGTGCTTTCTCGCAAAGGGGTCATGGTGACGGCCTTGGGCGAAGACCCGGATGGCAATCCGGGCACACTGCTGCGCGTGTGGGAGCAGACGGGCGTCTCCGGCGAACTGGCCATCCGCTTGCCGGCAAGATTCGGCGCGACGACGGCCACGCCGGTCAGCCTACGCGGCGAAAAGATCGG
>DYLT01000367.1 GCA_020721945.1 Blastopirellula marina | reverse complement strand
TCGAGGATCTCGGCCATGTAGGCGACGACCGCGCTCGAATCGACGCCGCCCGACAGAAACGCCCCAAACGGCACATCGGCCACCAGATGCGCCCGTACCGAGTCGCGCAGCACCTCGTCGAGGGCTTCGAGCCACTCGGCCTTCGAGCGCCGGCGGTTGGGGCGAAACTCGAGTCGCCAATACTCCTCGGGCCCGGCGACCCGGCCATCGAACGTGACGCTCATCCGGCACGCCGGGGGCAGCTTCCCCACGTTGCGGAAGATCGTGCGCGGAGCCGCGATGTACTGAAGCCGCAGGTACTGCGCCACGGCCGGCAGGTCGATTTCGAACTGCACGCCGGGCACGCACCGCAGGGCCTGAAGTTCCGACGCGAAGGCGAAGCGGTCCCCAGCGTGCATCCAGTACAGCGGCTTGATGCCAAGGTGATCGCGGGCGAGGAATAGCCGCCGCTTGGGACCGTCGTGGATGGCGAAGGCGAACATGCCCCGAAACCGCTCGACGCACGCGTCGCCCCACTCCTCGTAGGCGTGGAGAATCACCTCGGTGTCGGAATTCGTGCGGAAGCGATGGCCGCGGGCTTCGAGGATCGGACGCAACTCGCGGTAGTTGTATAGCTCGCCGTTGTAGGTGATCCATACCCGGCCATCCTCGTTGGCCAGAGGCTGCTTGCCGCCTTCCAGGTCGATGATGGCCAGGCGCCGGTGGCCGAGTCCGGCCGGGCCGCCGACCTCGAGCCCTTCGCCGTCGGGCCCGCGATGGGCCAAGGCGGCGGTCATCCGTTCGAGGACGGCTGGCGAGGCCGGCGCGCCGTCGGTGTTCAGAAGTCCCACGATGCCGCACATCGTTTGGTTCCTGGTTTGCGCCTTACGTTCGCCGCCGGAAGAGATAGATGTTGTTCGCCTCGCCGGTCTTCACGCGCAGCGGCGCAAACCCCCGCGGGACGCAGAAGTCGACCACCTCCTCCTCGCTGGCGACCTCGTAGGGCAGTCCGCCGAGCCAGTCGACGATGTCGTGGTACACGTCCATGCCCCGGCCGCGACGCTGGTTCCAGGTGAACGGGTTCTGCCCGTTTTGGTACCGCTGGCGCATGATGCGGAGGATCCACTTCCACACCATCCATTTCTTTCCGAGAAACGAGGCGCGGTTGTACTTCTGTTTGAGCGCCAACTCGTCGGGGTAGGCGGGGGTCTTCACGTAGAGGGCCAACCACAAGAGCCCGCCGGGCGCCACCAGATCGCAGGCGTTGGCCACCGCGTCCCACATCGCGCCGGTGTGATGGAGCACTCCCCAGGCGTAGACCAGATCGAACGCGCCAGGACCGAGGCTGTTAAGGAAACCGCGGTCGAGTACCGACCCGTGCAGGACTTGCCAGTTTGCCGGGCGGCCGGCCTTTTCCCAGAGGCTTTGGGTGGCCTCGACACTGTGGGGGTCGAGGTCGAACGAAACGAGCTCCGCCGCGCGTTGGGAAAAAAAGCACAGCGAGTGGATGCCCGAGCCACACCCGATGTCGAGGACCCGCTTTCCCGCGGTGAAGTCGGCGCCGAGCCAGTCGCGGATGTCCTGATCGGCCAAGCGGAATGCCTCCTGCGAGGCCTCCTTGAGAAACGACTTCCAGTTCTGCCCGAAGGAAAACGTGATTCGCGGGGGCGACGCGACGGTGGTCGTCATGACGAAGCTCTCCTGAAAGGTTGGAAAAAAAGCGATGGCGCGGGTGGGTCATCCTGCCCGACGCAACGCGGTCGTCTGGCCCGGAGGCGCTTGAAGGTCGAGCCCGCGAAGGAACGCCTCGAGTTCGGCGACCCGCCCCTCGAGGGCGTGGTGCTGTTCGAGATACTGGCGCATCCGGCGGGCCAGCGACAAGGCCACAGCGCGGTCCGACCATACGGTCCGCACGTGTTCGACCAGGCGCTCGAAATCGCCGCCGGCCACCAGGGCGCAACCATGCTGGCCAAACGCGCCGTCGGGATCGACCTCCAGCGAGACCACCGCGGCGCCGTATTTGCCCGCCTGAAGGATCGCGTTGGAAAACCCCTCGAAGCTCGACGTGTTCACCAAAGCCCGCGCGCGCCGATAATACGCCGACATCTCGGCCGGCGGCACGCGTTCGATCAGGCGGACATTTGCCGGCAGACTCGACACGATCTCCGTGAAGACCTCCGCATGGCGGTCGTTCATGATCATCACGAAGGGGATGTGGGGACATCGCCGGGCCAGCTCGACGAAGAGCGAGGGCCGCTTGCAGTGGCGGTCGGCGCGGCCGATCCACAAGATCATGTCGCGCGCGTCCCCGTCGTCCTCCCCCGACCACGCGTCGCCAAGGTCGATGGGATTGGCGATCACCCGGCACTCGCGCCCGAACCGTTCCTTGAGCAACGCGGCCTGCCGGGCCGTCTGGGCGAGGATGTAATCGGCTTGCGTCAACGCGCAATAGCACACGCCGGCCGTTTCGCCCTCGGGGTCCTGCTCCAGGGAGCCGGGACGGTAACGCTCGGACAGGTTGATGTCCGAGGCCAGAAACAGCACGCTGGTGCCTCCGAACGTGCGGCACGAGGCGACCATCTGCGCCGTCACATGGCTTACGCCGAACCCGATGCATACCTCGGCGCCGATCTCGCGGTACACGTCGCGGGGGTCGGTCAGACCGACGCGCTCGAACCGCCATCGCTGGGGAGGGAAGAAACGGAACCGAAAACGCCATCCGAGGACCGCCAGAAGATCCCAAACCAGGCGCGGAGGGAACCGGCGGATGCGAAACCCCGGAAAATCCGAGGACCGCGGCAGGCATTCCCGGATCCGGTTCGCGTGGCGGCGCTGCGCGTCGACCAGCGACTGGCAGTACTCGACCCAGCGCCGCTCGACCGGGTCGATCCGTACCCAGATGCCGTCAATCTGCTGCTGGGCAGGCTGGCCGCAATCGGCCACGAGGAAGTGGACCTCGAACCCAGCGCGGCGTGCCAGCCCGCGGGCGAACAGGACCGAACGCGTCTCCATGCCGCCGATCGGCCGGCGGACCGACGGGTCGAAGAGCGGGTAGGCCGATGGGGCGACGAAACAGACTCGCCGGCGTTTTGTGTCGGCCCCCACGCGAAGCGCCGCTTGTCCCGGTGGGCTCGGGGCAGCCCGCCGCGGGGCAGAATGCCGCGCCGCGTTGTTCGAGGCCCGCTGTCGCGCGGGCAGGGTCCGCATCGCGCGCGCCAAGAGCCGCCACGTTCGGAGCCGGTGCCACCTTCCCGCCAGGCAAGCGCGAAGCGTCACCCCCGCCGACCGTTCCTCGTCCCGAAGAACCCCCTGAAGAAACGCCACGCCGCCGTCGTCGACCGCTCGCCAGAGTTCCGCCGACCGCGCCGAAGGCAGGCCCAGGTGCTCGTAGAACCGGATCAGATCGGGCAAGTAGTCGAAAACGATCCGCGGCGCCTCGCACCACCATTCGGTGCGCCGGTTGAATACCGTCAGCGAAGGCTCGCCGACATAGTACGCCGGCTTGCCGAACATGGCCTTGGCGGCCATGTACGTGTGCGGCCACGTCCAGCGGAACGACGAATAGGGCTCGCCGAATCGCCCCTGGTCCGAAAGCCCCTGCCAAATCGAACGGCCAAGCACGTGGGCGTAAAGCTGCGTGCAATAGGAGTTCGTCGGCAAGATCATTTCCTCCCACCGATCCAGCCGGCGGCTCTGGCGGTCGCAATGCACCGTGACATCGAACCGGCCGTCGTAGCCGCCGCGGGCATGTTCCGGCCAATGCTCGCGGTGCCGGGCGGAGTTGAAGTTCAGATGGAAGGCCTCAAGGTCCGGGTGGTCGCGCAGCGCCGCGACGATCCGGCGGACCGCGCCCGGGCGCACCAAGTCGTCGTCGCCCAGGACCCAGACGTACTCGCCCTGCGCCATCTCATTGGTCACGCGGTCGAGATTGCGGATCGGGCCCAGGTTCGTCGCGTTGCGCGCGTGGCGGAAGGGGCAGATGGCTTGGGCCGCGCGCACGACCTCGGGCGTCTCGTCGGGCGAGGCGTTGTCCGACAGGCAGAGTTCCACCTCCGGGGCGGCCTGGGCGACCTGCGGCAACACGGCCTCGAGCATCACCCGCAGCATTGCCGCGCGGTTATACGTGGGCACGCAAATCGACAACAGCGGCGGCATCTCAGCAGGCGTTCTTCATCCGTCGCCGCACCGGAATGTGGGCGGCAAGCTTCTCAAGCACCCGGTCGCGGATCGCCTCGGGCGACAAGCCCGATTGGCTAGCCAGGAACGCCTGGCTTCCCACCTGGCCGCGCGCGAGCAGGCCCTCGGTATC
>DYLT01000366.1 GCA_020721945.1 Blastopirellula marina | reverse complement strand
TCCATTCAGGCAACCGACCACCCCATCCGAGAATCCTCTGCGCGGAAGTTCGATGGCGGCCACGCCGGGTCCCTCGGCGAGTCTGCCCACCGAACCGATGCTGGCCAATCCCGCGTCTCGGCCGGCCGAGACGCCGCTTGCCGGCGCGGCCCCGCCGCGTGTGCTGTCGGCGCCGGATTCGCCACGTCAAAACGCCGCACCCGTGACCCTTGCATCGGAGCGCGAAGGAAGGCGGGTGTACGTGGTTCGAGAAGGCGACACGCTGTACGACATCGCCCGAACCGAATTGGGCAAGGCCTCGCGATGGGGCGAGATCTACGATCTGAACTGGAACCAGCTCGGAAACCGGCTCGACGGTCTGACGCCCGGCATGAAACTCGTGTTGCCTGCCGACGCCGCGTCAGAGCCGGAGGCGATGACGCGAAACCCTGGACCGGCCACCGGTCCGAACGCGACCTTGCGGTAGCCGCATGAGCCGCCCCAAGCGCCCGCGACCCGTCCGCCCGGCCAGGATCGTCTCCGGAGGACAAACCGGGGTCGACCGCGCCGCACTCGATGTGGCGATCGAGCTGGGCATCGCGCACGGGGGTTGGTGCCCTCGCGGCCGGCTCGCGGAGGATGGCCCGATCCCGGCGTGCTACCAACTCACCGAGACCGAGTCGCCCGAGTATCCCGTCCGTACCGAGCAGAACGTGCTCGATTCCGACGCCACGCTGGTTGTTTGCCGCGGCCTTCCGACGGGCGGGACGGAGTTGACGCTCCGCCTGGCAACGCGCCACGGCAGGCCGGTGCTCGTGGTCGATCTGGCGGCGGGGCCCAACGTGGGAAAGGTTCGCCGCTGGCTCGCCCGCCACGCGCGGGGCACGCTGAACGTCGCCGGACCGCGCGAAAGCCAGTCGCCGGGTATCGCGGCGCAGGCGGCGGAGTTCCTGCGCCGGGTGCTGGGGTGAGATCGCACCGATTGCCGTGGCCAGTGCGCACTCTCGGTAGAACGGGCTGTTGCGGCAAGGCGCTTGGTAAGAGAATCGATCGTGTGGGTTCATGGATCTCGGCACGAGAGGATTCTCCATGCTGAAGATGGGTGAACAGGATGCGGTGAACATCCTTAGCTCGACTTTTGCCCTTTGACGTGGCTCAACTCGCTTGACAGAGCGTGTCCGATCAAGAAGTGCAGGTAGGTGAGCGTGGCCGCGTCGAAGTCGGGGTTGGTGGCAAAGAAGCATGCGTCGCGGCGCGTGCCGGTGTCGTCCCGAACGAACACCCCTCGGATGGGAACCACCCCGTCGCCCCCTTGTCCCAGGACCCGGTGCGGTCGCAGGTTTTCACTTTTCCACCAGAATCCAGTCCGCTACGCCGCGCTGTCGCGCCAACGCGGCCTGGCAATAGGCCGACACCTCTTGCGCCGCCGGCAACAGCCCGCCCTTCCGGTCGGCCGCCGGTGCGGGGTCGGGAGACCCGCGCACCGCGCGGTCATACCTTCTCGGGCAATTCGTAGCCCTTGCGTCGGGGGATATCGAGGTACGTGTTGGCCTCGTCGTCGCCCGGGAAAACTTCGTTGACCGGGTCCCATTTCAGGCGGCGGCCGAGACGCCGAGCGATGTTGCCCAGGTGGCACAACGTGGCCACGCTGTGCCCGGCCTCGACCGGCATGATCGGGTCTTTGCGGCTCGCCACGCAGGCGAAGAAATTCTCCATGTGGTTGTCGCTCTGGTACACGCGAATCGCATCGGGCGGGAGCGGGTCTTTGTCGAGGTCCGGCGGATCGCACTCGTACCCCTCGCGGAAGATGGTGATTTTGCCCTTCTCGCCGATGAACGTCGCCCCGCCGCCCAGCTTCGGATCGATCGAGCACAGCGAGAGTTCCACGCCGTTGGCGTATCGGTAGTGGATGATCGTCTTCGAGCACAGCGCGTCGCCGCGATCGCGCTTTTCGGGCAGGTGGTAGACGACCGTTTCGAGCTTCTCGGCGGGGTCGACCCAGATCTCGACCGGGCCGCTCCGATCCATGTCCAGCGCCCAATGGACCATGCTCAGCCCGTGGCAACCCCAGTTGGGCAACTCGCCGCCCGAGTACGGCCGGAACGACATCCACCCCGGGCCCACGGCATACTTCTCGGCTGGGTACGAGTAGTAGGGAACCTCGCGCTCGTACGGGATGCGCGACAGATAGACATCGTAATGGAAGGGCACGACCTCGTTCGGCCCGCACCATCGGTCCCAATCGAGCCATTCGGGGCAGGGCTGGGCGGGCAGGTTGGATTCCCACGCGCTGGGGTAATTGTAACCGATGATGGCCTGGATCTTGCCGATGCGTCCGTTGCGGATCAACTCGACGGCCTTGCGCGTGGCAGGGTGGGATCGCTGCTGCTCGCCGGTCTGGAACACGCGCCGGTACGTGCGCACGGCCTCGATCATCTTGCGCCCCTCGCGGATCGTGTGGCTCAGGGGCTGTTCGCCGTAGATGTCCTTGCCCGCTTGGCAGGCATGGATGCACGGCAGGTAGTGCCAGTGCTCGGGGGTGGCATAGAGGACGACCTCGACCTCCTTGCGGTCCAACAGGGCGCGGTAGTCCTGGTAGGCCTGGCATCGGTAGTGCCTGGCCCACTCGGCCGCACGCTTCAGGTTGAGGTCGGCCGTGGCGACGATCCGCGCGTGCGAGGGCGGCGCGCCTTGCCCTCCCTTGCCAATGACCAATTGCCCATTGCGCCGCCCACAACCGATAATGCCCACGCCGATCTGGCTGTTGGCCCCGAAGGCCGAAACGGGCACGAGAAACGGCAAGGCGATTCCTCCCGTCGCCGCGCCCACGGACACCAGCAAGCGGCGCCGCGTCATCTTCGTGTGAGTGTTCATCGCCACCTCCTGAGTGGTCGCTTCTCTCCCAAACCGTGCCCCCATGGTGGATTACCAGCTTAGCTCTCGGCGCATCGAGCGGCAAGACCCGGCCGCATGGGGCGCGATCTTGCCGCGCCGCGCGCGGCGACGATCCCGACGTGCCTTCTTCTTGCGGCCGCCCGGCTATGCCGTTTTCGCCAGCGCGGCGCTATGGGCATGGATCTTGCGTACCGCCTCGATGATGTGGTCCATCTCGCTGCGCTCGCCGAGCAAGAGCGTGTTGAACAGGCCGACCGTGGTTTGGCACACCGTCCGGTTGCCTTGGAGCTCCCGGAAGCTGTCGCGGTAGGCCTTCAACCGCTCGGCCGAGAACAGGCGCTGGAAGCCGCGCGAGTTGATCGCCTCGTCGAGCAGTCCGTCGTAATACTGCTCGTGGTATCCGCCGCCGCAGGGCACGCCCTCGGCGCTTAAGGCCCTCAGGAACTTGTCGCGCGACAGGCCGTGGAACTCGGCAGCGTCGTATCGGAACGGGTAGAGGTGCCAGACGGCGCGGCTGTTCTCGGGCAGGCGCGCCGGCTGGATGCCCGGAATCTGCTTCAAGCCGGCCGTCAGGTAGTCGGCGTTCTCGCGCCGGCGTTGAGTCTCGGTCACCAGCTTGTCGATCTGCTGCAAGAGCAGGGCGGCCTGGTAATGGGTCATGCGGAAGTTGCTGCCACGGCTGAAGCAGCCTCGGCCTTTGAAGGTCCCGTACGCGCGGCCGCAGTCGTGAAAGGCGTGGCAGCGGTCGACGAGTTCCACGCGGTTGCCGGTCACGGCGCCGCCTTCCCCCGAGGTGATGTGCTTCGAGTTTTGGAAGCTGAAACAACCGAGATCGCCCAGCGTGCCGCACTTGCGCCCTTGGTACTCGGCCAGCCATGCCTGGCAAGCATCCTCGACCACGGCGAGGTGATGCTTCTTGGCGATGGCGTTGATGGGGTCCATGTCGCAGGGCATGCCGTAGATGTGGACCGGGAGGATGGCTCGGGTGCGGTCGGTGATGCGGCTTTCGATGGAGGCCGGGTCCATCGTCAGCGTCGCCGGGTCGGTGTCGGCGAACACCGGCAGGGCCTTGTGCATGAGGACGACGTTGTACGTGGCGATGAACGTGTAGGGCGAGACGATCACCTCGTCGCCGGCATCCACGCCCATGACGTGCAGGGCGGTCAGCAAGGCCGTGGTGCCGCTGGCGGTGGCCACGCATCGCGCGGCGCCGAGCAGTTTGGCGTAGGCCGCCTCGAACTCGGCGGCCCGGCCGCCGCCCCCGGCCGACGACCAACGCCCGCTGCGCAGCACCTCGAGGATAGGCGACTCCCACGCAGTGCGCCAGCCGGGCCAGCCGGGCCAGCCGCCCTGGTGCACGGGGCGGCCGCCCAACAAGGCCGGTTTGGCGGCATCCGCCGCGAACAGGGTAGGGGCTTGCCCCGAGCCGAGCCAGGCCAGTGC
>DYLT01000365.1 GCA_020721945.1 Blastopirellula marina | reverse complement strand
GCCACCAGGGCCGGTGCCAGCGGCAAGAGAAGCGGACGCCCCGGCGACACGCCGAAGTGCTCTGCCAGGTCAATGCGCCCCACACGCCGCGCCGCATCGGCGACGAGCGCCTGGCCGATTTCGCTTTGCAGTTCGTCCTCGGTGAGCGAGAGGCTGCTGGAAACCCGCTCTTTCAGACCGAACCGCCGGTCGATCTCCATGGCCGCGGCGATGGGCCCTCGCCCGGTCCACAGCGCCCCCAGGGCCGCGGCCAGAACGCCCACGCCGACGGCCCCCGCAAGCCAGCCCCACGGCTCGACCCCCAAGGGCTGGTACTTGTCGACGGCAATCAACACGGCGGCGGCCAGCAAGGTCCCGAAGCAGGACCATCCCACGGCGCTGGCGAACCGTTGGATTCCCAGCCGCCACTGCGCCCGCCGAACCTGCCTGCGGAGTTCTTCCATGGGCCACCCTCCCTGCCCCCCAGGGAAGTTCAAGACCCTGGTGCCTTCGCAAGGATATTCTACTACGTTGGGCGACTGGCCACCACAACCGGCCACGTGCCAAAAAGCGTGGCGCGCCGCGTGTCGCGTGGATCGTCTAGGGACGAAGGATCCAATCCACCGCCGCGTCGTCCTCCGCGTCGGCCGGCCCCGCGTGGTGGGCCAGTGCCTCGGGGCTCCCCGCAGCCTGATAGGCAGCGACCGCAACGCGGGGCAGTTCTTTCTCCCCCGCAACCCACGTGGCGTGGGGGGCCGACAGGGCAATCAGGCCGGGCACGTCGTGGTATTTCGCCCCGCCCGGCAGAAAATCGGGATCGTCGAAGGCCTTCAGCCCGGCAAATCGGAACCCCGCGGTGCCAAGGGCCGCGCGGTGGATGGCCTCGCCCGCCTGCGCCCGGGCCGCGGCCACCCAGGGTCCAGCCCCGCGCAACCCCACCACGGCGACGCGTTGGCCGGCGGGCTGGAGCGTCTTGGCATACGCCACCAGCGTCAGGATATCGTGGACCCGTTGCGAGAATAGCGGATGATTGTACCCCAGCGTGTAACCCAAGTAGCGGCTCCAATTCTTGTCGGTAAAGAGCCGGGCCTTGGCCAGGGGCTTGCCGTCGGCCGTGAACTCGCCCTGGCCCACCAGATCGGCGCCAAGCACTACGGCCCCGCCCATCACCAACCGGCGCACCGCCGACTTCGGCGCTCCCGAGGCCTCGAAAAGCGACTGCTTGCCTTGCCGATCGACCCAGATCACCACCTGCCGGGCAGGCCGCTTGGGTTCGAGTGCGACGGCGGGCAATTCTTCGCCGTCTCGGGTATTCCGGATTAGGAACCACGCCAGGCGAAAATCGCCCGCGTCGCGCTCTTGCCGCGCCGCGCTCTGGATCGCCCCAGCCGGCGGCAGCTTGCGCCCGATCATCACGTCGACGGCTCCCCCGACGACCTCGCGGTATCGGGCGAGCGACGCCGAGTCCTTGGGGGTCAAGGCGTCGATCTGCCGCTGCGCGTCCTCGGTAATCCACTGCACGAGCGAGCGCTCGTAGTCGTCTCCGCCCTGGGGCTTGGGGTGCTTGTCGTCCCAGACCGTCATCTCTTCCTTGGTCAAGGGCCGGAAGTCCTCCTCGACGATCGGCTCCTCGAACTTCAGCCCCAGGTGCTTGTTCATCCACAGGTACATCACGGCCCGCGACACGTAGTTGTAGTTGTGCGGGAAGTGGACGAGTGGTTTGGCCATGACGAGCTTCTCGGCCCCGAGGAGTTTGTAGAGGGCCTTCAGCTCGGGGAGGCCCTTGGCCTCGATCTCCTTGGTCCAGTCGTCGGCCGCGGTCATGCCCAGCGGGCGCGGCGCGATCAGGGCCGCGATGTCGATGTTCCCCTGGCCGACGCGCAGATAACAAGCGTTCTCGCAAGTGCAACCGCCCTGCATGGCCGTGCTGACCATGACCGCAGGGAAGGCGACGGCAGGCCGAGGGTCGATCGCGCAGAGCACAAACGTCTGTGTGCCGCCGCCGCTGGCGCCGGTCACGCCGATCCGCTTGGGATCCACGTCCGGCAGATTGCAGAACCAATCCAGCGCCCGGATCGAATTGTACGTTTGCAGGCCCATCATGTTCTGGCAGCGGGCCTCGGCTTGCGGGCTGAAGTAGCCCCAACGTTCCGGCGTGCTCATATGCGGCCGAAACCCAGGGCCGTGCGACAACTGGACACTGTCGGCATAGCCCACCATGTCGTAGTGGAACACGACGCACCCCATCCGGACGAGTTGCACGCAACGGGCCTGGAGCGGATATCGCCCGCTCTTCTCGAACCGCTCGGCCCCCTGAACGATCGACCAGCGGATGTCCTTCGCCCCCTGCTCGTAGAACCGGCCGTTGGCCCAATGACCGTGCGGACATAACACGCCCGGCAGCCGGCCGCGCTTGCCCTTGGGCCGATACAGATTGCCGGTCACGAAATGCCCGGGAAAGCTCTCGAGGATCACCTTCTCGACCGTGTATTCGTCGCGCTCGATTTTGCCGTGGATTACCGCGCGATCGGGCGTCTTCGTCGGCATCGGCCAAAGACCCGTCGCCACGAGGATCTGTCGGCGGATCCGCTCGGCGCGCACCGCCCACTCCTCCTTGCTGGCCGGCGGATGGAACGGGAAGTACCCGTTCAGGCTCTTCAATTCGCCCAGCCGCTGATCGTGCGGCCGTTGGCCCGGCGGAAGGACGCGCGGGCCGGGCAGTTCGGGCACCGCCGGCTTCTCGGATTTCGGCGGCGCGGCCTCTTGCTTGGCCGGCGCGGCATCGGCCTTCGCCTCCGCCCCCCGAAGTTCATTGCCCAACGACCAGGCGATCAGCCCAACCGTTGCCATGCCGAAGACGACCCCACGAACCCCAGAGGCATCGATCCACGGACGCATCGTCAGTCTCCTCCCGCCACAACGGGCACCAGCCAACGAACCAACCCGCCCTTTATAGCCGCCGGCCCCCACGCGTGCAATGTCGCCAACGCCGCAACGGTCGCCCGCACGCCACGTCAGGCGATAATGGCCCAGTCCGGCGACCCGATCCATCCCGCGTCAGCCGTTTCCGCCGGCGCAAGGCCCCGCGCCTCGGCGCAGGCGGCAATTTCTGGTAGGCGTTGATAGGTTGGGGACCGGCTCGTCGTTCGGGCCCTCGCGGGCCGAACAAGGTGTCTGGTTCCTTCACGCCCGAAGGCGGCTGTCCCATGTGCGCGGGCTTCGCCCCGAAAACGGCGACCGCCCCAGTCAACGGTGACGATTCCCGTAACACCAGGCAACCCCGGGAGACAGACGTATGATCCGCTGGCTTTGCTCGATCGCCTTGATCGGTCTCGTTTTTCCTTCCGAAGCGTGGACCACGGAGCCGCACGCACCCGCGGTCACCGGGACCTTCTCGATCGTCGCGGCCGACCCGGCCAAGGGCGTGTGTGGCGCAGCGGTCGCCAGCAAGTACCCGGCTGTCGGCAAGGTCGTGCCCTACGTCCGGGCCGGCGTGGGCGCGTTCTGCACCCAACATTGGCACCGGCCCGAGTGGGGCGAAAAGGCCCTCGACCTTTTGGCCGAAGGCAAACTGCCCGAGGAAGTGCTCGGCCTATTGCTCCGCGACGACCGCGACCGCGACAAGCGGCAACTCGCCCTCGTCGACATGGCAGGCCGGGCCGCCAACCGCAACCCGGCCAACGCCGATCCCTCAGGCATCTATTGGGGCGCGATGAGCGGCCGCTACTACGCCTGCCAGGGCAACACCCTGACCGGCCGCGACGTGGTCGTGGCCATGGGCCGCGCCTACGAAGAGACCAAGGGAAGCCTCGCCGACCGTCTCATGGCTGCCTTGGTGGCCGGCGATCACGCCGGCGGCGATCATCGCGGACGCCTTGCCGCGGGCATCCGCGTGGCCAAGAACGGCGTGCCCGGCTACTGGCTCGAACTTCAAGTCGACCACAGCGACGATGCGGTGGCCGAGTTGGCCCGCCGCTATGCCGCGCTGGATCACGAAGCCAAGACCTCTCGCCGCTCGCCCTGACCCAAGGCGCCCACGCGCTGGGCGTCGGTCTCCGGTTCGGTGGCACGGCCAGTTGGGTGGCACGGCCAGAGCAACGCGATGGCCGTGGCTTGCTGGCCCCGGCCCCGCCGGGTGCCGCGGCCGACCTGCCGGTGGGCGTCGTCAATCCACGCCACGTCCGCGACTTGGCCCGCGCTACTGCACAGTAGTAGTAGGGTGCTCCGCACCCACGCGCATGAAGGGGAAAGGGGGACAGGCGCGCTTTTCGACCATCGCGGCGCGCGATAAGTGCGCCTGTCCCAATCCGGTTCGGCACAAGATTTGCGCATTCGACCAAACCCCGCGCAAGTG
>DYLT01000028.1 GCA_020721945.1 Blastopirellula marina | reverse complement strand
CGGTTGCTCGTCTTGCGGTCGAGGATCCGCTGCACGGCCGAGCGCGCGTCGGCGCTCTTGTCGCCCGCTGCCGACTCCGTGGTCTCCTCCTCGGCCGCCTCGAGCAGCTTCTTGTCCTCGTCGCGGACCATCGTCGGCTTCGGATAGAAACGCAAGGCGGCGTTGGGCACCTTGAGCACCCCCGGACGCTTGGCGACCTGAAACGATAGCTTCGCCGTCATGCCCGGCAGCAGTTTGAGATCGGGGTTCGACGTCGAAACGACCACGTTGTACGTCACCACGTTCTCTTTCATGGTCGAGTTCATGCGGATCTGGTGGATCCGTCCCTCGAACAGGTCGTCCGGGTAGGCGTCGACAGTGAAGTACACCGGTTCGTTTCGGCGTTGGGCCTCGCGGATCAGTCCCACGTCGGCCTCGTCGACCGAGGCGTACACATGGATTTCTTTCTCCAGGTCGGGGGCGACGACGAACAGATCGGGCACCTGGAACTGGGCGACAAGTGTTTGCCCCTCGTCGATCTTCCGGTCGATCACCACCCCATCGACCGGCGACTTGATCTTGGTGTAGTTCAGGTTCTTCCTCGAGTTGCGGAGGCTGGCCTCGGCCTGGAGCACCTGGGCCTTGGCCACCCGAAGCTGCGCCTCCAGCGATACCCGGTTGAAATGGAGCTTGTCCATCTCGGAATCGGAAAGATAGTCGGGATTCTTCGCACGCAGACGCTCCGCGCGTTTTTCGTCGTTCTTGGCCTGCTCCAACAGGGCCTCCACGCGGCCGACCTCCGCCTTGGCCAATTCGAGCGACGCCTCGTCCCTGGCCTGGATGGCCTCGTAGATGTCCGGCTCGATCTCGACCAACAGGCCGTCCTTCTTCACGCGGCTGTTGAAATCCACGTGGAGCCGGGCCACGGGTCCCGAAACGAACGACCCGACCCGCACGCTGAGCACCGGGTTGACCGTCCCCGTGGCGTTGATCACCGAGACGAGGTCCCCTCGCACGACCGGGGCGGTGCGGAACTGCGGGGCGGTGCGGGTCTTCCACCACGCATGGATGGGGGAATACGCCAGCGCTCCTCCGGTGCCAAGCACGCCGAGGACCAGAAACCACTTCACGAGCGACTTCATCTTGCTCATCTTAGTCGCCCGGCCGAGCCACTGTCGAGCAATTGCCTGGCGGTGCGAGGCCTCCGGCCGGTTGGGGGGACACGACAATACCGACCACGAGAGGGGTGCCGTTTACGGGACTGTCTTCTTCGGGCGTCAAGGGGCTGGCCCCTCAGCGGTTATGAACGAGTTGGCCAGATCCAGACGGAGCGAGGGTTTCGGGGGCGTCGCGCCGTCGCGCGAGGCGGACGTTATCTCGATCGGGGGCCCCCTGGCAAGAAGATCGCGTTCTGGGCACAATCAGGAATCGCTCGATTCCGATGCGACTGCCAATTCCCTTGGCCGGTTCGATTCTGGTTCTTGGTGAGGAGGAATCCCGTTGAATACGGCAACGATCGAAAACGGATATCGCATTGCCAAAGAGCGCTATGCCGAGTTCGGCGTGGATACGGATCACGCCCTCGACCGGCTCCGCCGGATCGCCATCTCGATGCATTGCTGGCAAGGGGACGATGTGGGCGGGTTTGAGTCTGAGGGAGGGCTTTCGGGGGGGGGGATCATGGCCACCGGCAACTATCCCGGCAAGGCCCGGACCCCCGACGAGCTCCGCCGCGACCTCGAGCAGGCCTTCCGTCTGATTCCCGGGAAGCACCGGCTGAATCTTCACGCCATGTACCAGGAAACGGGGGGAAAGCCGGCCGACCGCAACGCAATCCAGCCCGCCCACTTTCAACGCTGGATCGACTGGGCCAAGGAGTTGGGGATCGGCATGGATTTCAACCCCACGTTCTTTTCCCATCCCAAGGCCGCCGATGGGTTTACCCTGTCGCACCGCGACGAGGGCATCCGCCGCTTCTGGGTCGAGCACGGCATCGCATGCCGGAAGGTGGGCGAGGCCATCGGCCGGCAGCTCGGCACGCCCTGCGTGACGAACGTCTGGATCCCCGATGGGATGAAAGACGTCACGATCGACCGCAAGGGGCCCCGCGAACTCCTGCGCCGCTCGCTCGACGAGATGTTCGCCCAGCCCATCGACCCCTCGTACAACCTCGACGCGGTCGAGAGCAAGCTCTTCGGCATCGGGTCGGAGACGTACGTGGTCGGCTCGCACGAGTTCTACCTGGCTTACGCGGTGCGCCACCAGAAGCTGCTCTGCCTCGACGCGGGGCATTTCCACCCCACCGAGACGATCGCCGACAAGATCTCGTCGGTGCTCTTGTACCTCGACGCGATCCTGCTCCACGTCAGCCGCGGCATCCGCTGGGACAGCGACCACGTGGTGCTGCTGACCGACGATCTCCGGGCAATCGCCGAAGAGATCGTGCGCGGCGATTTTCTGGGCCGGGTCCATATCGGGTTGGACTTCTTCGACGCGAGCATTCACCGCGTGGCCGCCTGGGTGATCGGCACGAGGGCGATGCTCGAGGCCCTGCTGATCGCCCTGTTGGAGCCGACGGCCAGGCTCCGCCAGTACGAAATCGAGGGCAACTACACCAGCCGCCTGGCCACGGTCGAGGCCGCCAAGTCGCTTCCCTGGGGCGCGGTTTGGGATTATTATTGCCTCCACCAAGACGTGCCGCCGGGCCTGGCCTGGCTCGACGAAGTCCGCGCCTACGAGCGCGAGGTGACCAGCCGGCGCTAGCGGAGCGCCAGCGCTTTACCGACCTGTGGCGAAGCAGGGTCGCCACCTGCCTCGAAGTTTCCGGGAGAAGCGGTGATGACGGCCACTGAGGCGAAGAGCGTCTTCGCGCGACTCGACCAGCTCAACGAATTCGAACGGCAGCCGGTGGCCGAGGATCGGCTTCAGCCCGGCGGGTACTTTGCCGGCAGCTTTGCGGGCGAGCACGTCGCCGCCACCGAGTTCGTCATTGGCGCGCTGTTCGTCACGTGGGGGGCCAGCGCCTACGACATCCTCGTCGGCCTCGTGCTGGGGAACCTCCTGGCCGTCCTTTCGTGGACGCTGGTCTGCGCTCCGATCGCCGTCAAGACGCGGCTGACACTCTACTGGTATCTGCGCAAGATCGCCGGGCCGGCCGTGATGGTCGTCTACAACGTGCTCAACGCGATGCTCTATTGCATCCTGGCCGGCTGCATGATCACGGTGGCCGCCTCGGCGATCCGCATTCCGTTCGGCGTCGAGCCGCAGGTGGGCTGGCTGGCCAGCGACCCGTGGTTCTATCCCATCGTCATCGGCGTCGGAGCGGTCGTGGTGACCCTGGCGATTCTGGGGTTCAAGCGATTGGCCCAGTTCGCCTCGGTCTGCTCGCCGTGGATGTTTCTGATGTTCCTCGCCGGGGCGATCGTACTGTTGCCGAGCCTGGGGCATGTGGGGAGCTTCGCGGGCTTTTGGCGCACGGCCAACACCCGCGTGTGGAGCGGCCCGCCGCCTTACCAGTCGGTCGAAATCCAGGCCGACCAGGTCGTGATCCGGTTCGACCCCGACCAAGGGAAGCTGACCACCGCCGAGGGCAAGGAGGCCGGTCCGTTTTTCCTTTCGGGCAGGGACCGGGGACAAGAGAAGTTCTCGCCGGCCCAGGCCAGAATTCAGGACCACACGATCGTCGTCTCAAGCGCTGGCATCGCGCGACCCGTGGCGGTCCGATATGGCTCGCCCTCGGCCGTGGACGGCGCCGTCTTGTGGCAACGGCCCGAGGGCACCCTGGTTCCCGTGCCCCCGTTTCGCACTGACTTGGCCCGGCGGGAAGACGTGATCGGCTTCTGGCATATCGTGGCGTTTGCTTGGGTCTGTAATCTCGCCATGCATCTGGGGCTTTCCGACATGGCGCTGTTCCGCTATGCCCGGCGCGCAAGTTACGGGCTCTACTCGGCGTTTGGCATGTACTTGGGGCATTATCTGGCGTGGATTTGCGCGGGCGTGATGGGCGCGGCCGTGGCCGGCGTGGCCATGCTCGACCGGCCCCTGACCGGACTCGACAGCGGCGAAGTGGCGTTCCAGGCCCTCGGCGCCATGGGGGCCTTGGCGGTGGTCTTGGCAGGCTGGACCACGGCCAATCCCACGCTGTACCGCGCGGGACTGGCCCTCCAGGTCATCACCCCAGGCTGGCCCCGCTGGCTCGTCACCTTGTTGGCCGGCGCCGTCACCACGGCCATCGCCTGCTCGCCGTTCGTGTTTCGGCACCTTCTCGGATTCGTCGCGATTTACGGAATTCTGCTTGCGCCGGTCGGCGCGATCGTGGTGGCCGAGCACTGGCTTTTCCCCCTGTTTGGCTGGACGCAATACTGGAGCACGCGCAAGGGCCAACTTGTCAATGGGCCGGCGCTTGCGGCCTGGCTGGTCGGCCTGGGGATCGTGGCCGTTTCGTGGGGATCGAAGTACCTGTTGGGTTACGAGTTGGTTCACGAGTTTTTCCTGGTGATCCCGGTGTGGATCATCACAACGCTGGCGTACCTGGCGCTCGCGCCGATCGGCGGGGCGCGCCAGCCGGCGCCCGAGTTGGTCGAAACCGTCCACCCGGCGCCTCCCGCTCTGGCGCCTGCCGTCGTGGGCGGAAAGCCGCTGTCGGCGATCGAGAGAATCCTGCTTTACGCCTCGGGATTGGCAGCCCTGGGGGCCCTGGTGCCCTGGGGGGGATCGTCGGTGGTCGTGACCCCCGAGGTGTTCGACGCGTCGCGCGAGCAAGTTCTTAGCTTTCGCCAGGTGTTGACCTACGCGCAGCCGGCATTTTTCATCGCCGTGATCGTGTGGCTGTACTTGTGGGAGAAATCGCGGCCCTGGAGCCGGCTCGTGTACGCCCTTTCGCTGGCGGTGGCGGTCGCCTCGCTGGTCCTGTCGCTGGCCTTCGCCTGGGCCGTGTTCCAAGGGTGGATGCCGCTGGCGCGATTCAAGGAACACCTGCCGCTGTTGACCCTCGTGTACTTCCTCGCCGGCGTCCTCTGGACGCGGCACCGCGAGAAGCGCCCCGCGCGTCATTGACCGGCATCGCTTGCGAGGTTTTCCTTCGTGGGTCACGGCTTGCCGGTCGCCTTCGACTTCCCCCCCATCATGAAACGCTAGAGGAATCCGATGCACGCAGCCCTCTCGATGATCCTTGTCGTTGTCGTCTCCCCGGCGTCCTCGGCCGAGAGTCCCGCTCGAGCCGAATACCTCCGGTGCGAGTACCTCGAGAACCCCCTGGGCATTGGCGAGCCGCGGCCGCGTCTGTCGTGGGAGATGCACGACGCCCGCCGCGGAGCCAGGCAGTCGGCCTATCAGATCCTCGTGGCCAGCACGCCCGAGAAGCTGGCGTCTGGCATCGGCGATCTTTGGGACAGCGGCCGGGTGGTCTCGAACCAGTCGTCGCAGGTGGCCTACCAGGGCAAGGCGCTTGGGTCGCGCATGCGGTGCCATTGGAAGGTTCGCATGTGGGATGCCGACGGAAAACCCACGCCGTGGAGCCGACCCGCCCTGTGGTCGATGGGACTCCTTCGGCCCGAGGACGCCAAGGCCCAGTGGATCGGCATCGACGGCCCGATGATCTACCCGGGCAAGGGGCAACCGATCGCGTTCGACGGGTGCGCGTGGATCTGGCACCACGAGGCCCGGGGCAACCCGCGCGAATCGGCCCCCAAGGGCCAGCGGTTCTTCCGCGGCACGGTCGATGTGCCCCCAGGGCGCAAGATCGTTCGCGCCAGGCTTCTGGTCACGGCCGACGATCGGTTCGACCTCGTCGTCAACGGCATTCCGGCGGGCCGAGGCGCGGGCCACAACGCGCCCCAGGTGGCCGAGATCACCAATCACCTGCGCCCAGGCAAGAACGTGATGGCCGTGGCCGCCACGAACGCCTCGGATGGCCCCGCCGGCCTGGCGGGCAAGCTCGTCATCGACTTCGAGCAAGGTCCGCCGCAGATCCAGACGATCGACGCCACCTGGAAATCGTCGGATCGCGCCGTGGCCGAGTGGAACCAGGCGGCGTTCGACGACTCGGCCTGGAGGCCGGCCATCGAGATCGCCAGGATGGGCGACAAGCCCTGGGGGCCGATCGAAGTCAAGCCCATGGACGTGCTCGGCTGCCCGCTGCTGCGCAAGGAATTTCAGGCCAAACCCTTCCGCCGTGCCACGCTGTACGCCAGCGCCCTGGGCGACTACCGCCTGTCGATCAACGGCCAGCCCGTGGGTTGCGACTACTTCACCCCCGGCTGGACCGACTACAAGAAGCGGGTCTATCTTTGGGCCTACGACGTGACCGATCTGGTCCGCGAAGGTCCAAACGCCCTCGGCGCCGTCCTGGCCGCCGGATGGTACTCGGGCGCCATCGGCTGGAAGAGCGAGCGCTTCCACTACGGCACCGACCCCCGCGTGTTGGTCCAGCTCGAGCTGGAAGCCCAGGACGGCTCCCTTCAGACGATCGTCTCCGACGGCTCGTGGAAGACCGCCTGGGGACCGTATCTCGAGGGCGAGTTCCTTGCGGGCGAGACCTACGACGCGCGCAAGGAAATGCCCGGCTGGGACTCCGCCGGCTTCGACGACTCGGCCTGGAAGCCGGTCGCCGTAACCGGCAAGATCCAGGCCGCGTTGGAACCCGCGCGCGGCGTGCCGGTCCGCGAGACAGGCTATCTCAAGCCGGTGAAGATCACCGAGCACAAGCCCGGGGTCTTCATTTTCGACATGGGCCAGAACTTCGCGGGGTTCGCACGCCTCAAGGTCCGAGGACCAGCCGGGACGAAGGTCGTCATGCGATTCGCCGAGCGGCTCAATCCCGACGGCAGCCTCTATACGACGAACTTGCGCACGGCCCGCGCGACCGATACGTACATCCTCAAGGGCCAGGGCGAAGAGGTCTGGCAGCCGCGGTTCACGTTCCATGGGTTCCAGTACATCGAGCTGACGGGCTACCCCGGCACGCCCGGTCCGGACGCGGTCACGGGCGTGGCGCTGAACTCGGCCACGCCGCTGGTCGGCTCGTTCGAGTGCTCCAGCCCGATGGTCAACCGGCTTTACCGCAACATCGTCTGGACGCAGCGGGCGAACTTCATCTCGATTCCCACCGACTGCCCGCAGCGCGACGAGCGGCTGGGTTGGACCGGCGACGCCGAGGTCTTCCTCCGCGCGGCCACCTATAACGCCGACGTGGCCTCGTTCTTCACCAAGTGGCTCGTGGATCTCGAAGACGCCCAGCGTGGCGGGGCCGTGACCGATGTCGCCCCCGATGTCTTGGGCCTTGGAGCAGGCACGCCCGCCTGGGCCGATGCCGGCACGATCTGCCCCTGGACCATCTATTGGGTCTACAACGACCGGCGGGTGCTCGAAAACCACTACAACATGATGGCCCGGCTGGTCGAGTACGATCGGCAAAACAGCAAGGACCTCTTGCGCGCGGCCTACGGCTACGGCGACTGGCTCTCGGTGGGGGCCGACACGCCCAAGGATGTGATTGCCACCGCCTTCTTCGCCTACAGCACGAAGCTCACGGCCCAGGCCGCCGAAGTCCTGGGCCGCGACGACGAGGCGAAGAAGTTCCGCGACCTGTTCGACCAGATCAAGGCCGCGTTCAACAAGGCCTATGTCGCGCCCGACGGCCGTATCAAGGGGAACACCCAGACGTGCTACGTCATGGCCTTGTACTTCGACCTCCTGCCCGACGACAAGCGGCCGATGGCAGCCAAATACCTGGTCGACGACATCCAGGCGCACCAGGGGCACCTGACCACGGGCTTTATCGGCACGAGCATGCTTATGCCGGTCTTGGCCCAGACGGGCAACCACGAAACGGCTTACCGGCTCTTGTTGAACGAGACCTATCCCTCGTGGGGCTACTCGATCAAGCACGGGGCCACGAGCATCTGGGAGCGGTGGGACGGCTGGACGGCCCAGCGCGGCTTTCAGGACCCGGGGATGAACTCGTTCGCCCACTACTCATTCGGCGCGGTCGCCCGGTGGATGTTCCAGAGCGTGGCCGGCATCGATACCGACGGACCCGGCTACCAGCGTCTGGTGCTCCGGCCGCAACCCGGCCCAGGCCTCACCTGGGTCAACGCGAGCTACCGTTCGCTGCACGGCCTGGTCGCCTCGCAGTGGAAGACCGAGGCCGGCACGCGGACGTACCGCCTGACGGTCCCCGCGAACACGGTGGCCACGCTCTATCTGCCCAACGCCGATCCGAAACACGTGACCGAAGGGGGTCGGCCAGCCGGCCAGTCGCCGGGCGTAAAGTTCCTCCGCACGGAACGCGGCGCGGTCGTGTACGAGGTTCTCGCCGGCCAATACGAGTTCGCGGTCCCACGGGGCGGCACGCCCTGAGGGTTGCCCTTCGCCCCACGAACGCCGCGGCGATTCCGCCACGAAGACCGTCGGTCGCCAGGAAATCGCCTGGCATCGTGCCATCACGGGGTGGCGGGCCTCGGGGTGATCTTCAGACCGCCTTTCGCTCCGGCCCGCTCGTAGGCCGCCACGGTCTTCTCGAGCGCCTGGGCGGGAACCTCGAAAACCGCCAGCGGGCGCGGGGCGATCATGCCCAACACGTCCGGCACGTCGCACACGCGAAGCACGTTGAGAAACTGCGGCGCGTCGGCTTCCCGATGGCTTACGGCAGGCCGATAGAGCGTCAGGCTGGAGATTTCCGGCTCCCACAGGGCGGCGTAGGCGGCCAGCACCGCGCCCGGGCCTTCGCCAAGCACTTCGACGGGCGCTGCGCCGTGGCGCTGGCGCAGGTAGCGTGCCGTGGCCGCGATGTCCCACACCCGGCCCGTGTCGACGGTACGCCCCAACAAGACGTGGCACCGCTCGACATAATTCGGTGGGTTCTTGCGGGTCCACCGTGTGGGGCCGATTCCTCGGGGCGCGAGAACATAGATGGCATCCTCCGGCCGGCGCGAGGTCGCAAGCCGCTCGACGAGCGTCGGCTTTTCCTCGGCGTGCCGCACGACCAGGAGCACCCGCCCGGCTTTCTGGCCGGCAGGCGGAACCGCCAACGGCTCCAGGGCGACGACGATCCCCGGCTCGGTTTCCAGCCGCGTGGTCGAGTCGCCCTGCGGCTTGGCAGGGGCGATTCGCTCCGGCAACACCCGGAACGAGACGCGGCGCAGCTCGTCCATGAGGCCCCGTTTCCATGCCGGAAACTCGCCGAGCTTGGGCGAGGCCACGGGAACGAAGTGCTCGTCGATCGTCGTGTTCAACTCGTCCTTGGGGAAGTCCTCGTCGCGAAGGAAAACCCGCAGTTTCTCGGGGTCGATCGCGTAGACCCGCTTGGGCGGTTTTCCCTCGGGGAGATCCACCTCGCTGTCGGCGACGATCGCTGGATCACCCTTCAGGTGCATGTCGATGAACCGGTACGCAGCCTGGCGGATGTCCTTGCGGTAGGCGTGGTCGCCGATGCTCACGACGGCATCGACCAGATCGGTGGCGCCGAACAGGCTGTAGACTCGTTCGAGCCGGTTGATGACCCGGTCGTTGGCGTCCATCGGGAAGATGCGGTCCTGATCGCTGTTGACGAACAGCAAGGGCCGCGGGGCGATCAAGGCGGCAATGCGCGTCCAGGGCCACTGGAAGGTGTTGTAGAGGAACATGCAGTCGCAGTGGCCGTTGATGACGCGGTGGGTGACGTACGACTGGAGATCGGCCATGCCGCTGACGGGCACGGCGACCTTGACGCGCTCGTCGGCGGCGGCGATCCAGAACGTGGCCGCCCCGCCGCCGCTGATGCCGGTCACGGCGATGCGCTGGGGGTCGACATCGGGCCGGCTCTGGAGGTAGTCGATGCCGCGCATGCCATTGAGGCACTCGACGCCGGCGGGCGTGTAGCCCCGCGAGTGCCACCACCAGCGGTTCTCGCGGTACGTGCCGTGGTGGATGGCCCCAATCTCGCCCAACTGAAGCGTATCCAGCACGAGGCACACGTAGCCGTGCCGGGCGAACCAGATGCCGTGCGATTGATACGCGGTCTTGTTCCCCGCCTTGCCCATGCCCGAATGCCCGCACACGTAAAGCACCGCGGGCAGGCGCTGCCCCGGCGCGATGGTGGCGGGCCGGTAGAGGTTGGCCGTCACGTAGAGCCTGGGCCGGCTCTGGTAGTGGAGCTTGTCGACCACGTAGCCCTTGCCGGCCAGCGTGCCCGTGATCGTCGGCCGAAGCGGCGTCTTCTCGGGCATCGGCTTCAGGCCGAGCATGTAGAGGTACTCGTCCTTCCACCGCGCGCGGAGTTGCTCCCACTGGTCGCGGGTCTTGGCGTCGTCGAGAAACGGCCGTTCGATCTTCGCGGTTTCCCGGGCCAGATACTGTTGGATCATCGGGTCGCCGGGCTGCCCCCGATCGGGCGGGCCGTATTCCTGGGCCCGGGCCCCTCGAAAGACGCCCGAAAGGACCGACAGCAAGAGCAGGGTTGCGCCGAACCGTCGCATGGCTGGGCCTCGCAAGTTACCGTGATGCGGGAAGCAATCAGGGAGACGGTTCGCATTGTGTACAGCCTTCGCCCCGGGCGGCAAGGGGGTCCCGCGAGCGGCTCTCCCCAAGGCCGTGCGCCACGGCTTGCCCGCTGCTGGCCAAACGCCCCGTACGGGCCGAGAAACGTGCCTGTCCCGTGACGCCCCGGCTTACACGCTAAAGCGAATGAGCAAGACGTCGTCGTCCTGGATCACGTAGTCCTTGGGCTCCTGGCGGACCAGGTGCTTCGCCTTGACTTCGCGCTCGCTGCCCAGACGCACCAGATCGGCGCAGTGCATCACCTCGGCACGGATGAAGCCCCGGGCCAGATCGGTGTGGATCGTGGCAGCGGCCTCGATGGCCGTGCCCCCCTTGCGGATCAGCCACGAACGGACCTCTTTCTCGCCCGCCGTGAGGAAGAGCCGCTGGCCTGAAACGTCCATGATGGTCCGCAGAAGCTGGCCGCGGTCGGCCCCGCCCACCCCCATCTCGGCCTCGAAGGCGGCCCGGTCCCCGGGGCTCATCTTCGACAGTTCCAGTTCCAATCCGACGGGAACTGGGACCACGGGAAGGTCCTTGGGCATGGTCTCGATCAGCCGCTCGGGATGCGTCTCGTCGTCGGCGGTGTTGACGATGGCCATCTTGGGCTTCTCGGTGAGCAGGCGGAAGGCGCGGGTCACGCGGAGTTGCTCGTCGCTCAGATCGGCCTCGGTGAGCGGACGGCCCCCTTCCAGGGCGGCCAGCACGGTCTTCAATGTGCGGTGCTCGTGTTCGAGCTGCTCGTGTTCCTGCCGGGGCAGCGGCTTCTTCATCTGCTCTTCGACGCGTTGGATGCGGTTGGCGACAATCTCCATGTCGGCCAGGATGAAGTCTTCGATGAACGAGTTCAACTCGGCCGCCGGGTCCGAGCCGTCGAACGCAGGCACCACCAGAATCAGGCAACCGGCCTCGCGGATCAGGGCCAACCGGGCGGCGTTGCCCTCGTGGGAGCGGCTCAAGCCGGGGGTGTCGACGACCTCCAGCGACGCGTACGTCACCTTCTTGGGGTGGTAAACCTGGCACAGGGCTTCGACGCGCGGCTCCGGGACGGGTACCATCGCACTCTGGACGGTGTGCGACAAGGCAGGATCGGCCTTCGTGCCGGTGAGCCACTCGAAGAGCGTGCTCTTGCCCGAGCCCTTATACCCGACCAGTGCGATCTTCATGGGGCGCGCTCCAACTGCGACAGCGCATGTTCTACCGCCTCGGCTTGGGCCTTGTCCAGGGGCTGGTTGCCAAAGCGGACGCGGTAGTAGGCTTCGACGACGAGGGCCGGCAGGGGCGCCAAGTGGGAGCTTTGCTCGGAAGCCGAGAAGCGCTGCCGTGCGGCTTCGGCGTACTCGCGCTGGGTCTGCGACGCCCCGCGGTGGATGCCCAGCCGGCCAAGGACCGCTTCGAGCCGGCGGTAAAAGCCGACGGTGCCCAGACGGCGGTGCAGGCCGCGTGGTTGCCGCCGTCCCACCCGGCGCTGCCAGCGGCGGCGCAAGGCGCGCTGCGCGCGATACACGCCGTAGGCGACGCCGGCGCCTGCGACGAGGAGGATAAGGACCACCAGGGCGATCGCCATCCAGTTCCCCAGCGCGTATTGCCGGCGAAGCGATGCCCAAAGGGCCTTCCACCAATCGGCGTCGGTCAGGGCATCGGCCGCCTGGCGCACCGCTCCGACGACCGGCCGGTAGATGGCCTGGCGCTGCCGGGGCCGATCCATCTCCATCACGTAGTTGTTCCAGAGGTAGTCGAGCCAGTCGAGGTACTTGCTCGTGGTGATCGAGCGGATCAGCCCCGACGATTCCTCGCTGGCGGGCGTGGGATCGAGCCGCAACCAGGCGCCGTAGCGCCAGCGCGTCGCTTGGACGGGCTGAGTGCGTTCGGCGTCGGTCTTGGCGAACTCGGGGACCTGGTCAGGCCGGAGGAACGCCTCGACCCACGTGTGGGCGTGGAGCTGGCGAACGGTGAAATAGGCGCCCATATCGTTCCAGTCGCCCGTCTTGTAGCCCACGACGACGCGGCATGGAACGCCCACGTGGCGCAGCATCGTCGCCAAGGCCGTGGCAAAGTACTCGCAGTGTCCCTGGCGGCGTTGGACGAGGAACCTCTCGACGGGATCCTTCGGCGGCGGCGCGCCCGGATCCGAGGGATCGACCGCCTCGGGCAGCGCGGCGGATGCCCACCCTTGGAGGCTATAGCGAAACTCGCCCGTGTCGCGCAGCCGACGCTCGAACCACGTGGCCAGGTAGTACGCGTCGGCCTGGGGCACGTCGGCCTGGGCGGCCCATTGCCTGGCCAGCTTGTTGACCCAATAGAGCTTGGGCGTCTGCCGGCCGTCGCGGTCGGCGATGGTGGGCTTTTGCAGCAGTTCCTCGAGCCACCGGGCAGAGCCCCACACGGTGGGTCCGCCCTCGCCGCCTAGGTCTCCGGCGACTTCGAGGACCGGCGTCAGCGGCGTCTGATCGCCCCGCCGGAACGCCGTCGTCAACAGCTCGTACTCGAAACGTGTGCCCGCCATCCCCTCCGACCGCATCAGGCGTTGCGTGGTGTGTTCGAAGACCACCCGACGACGCTGTTCCTCGGGCACGCGGAAAGGCCACACGCAGAATAGCTCGGGCCGGTCGAGCGCTTCGAGCTGAATGCGTTGCCGGACGAGTTCGCGGGACCGGGCGGCCAGGGCCAAGGCCAGCTTGTCTGCCGCGCGGGAAAGCGTCTGACTCCGTGGTGGGCAAGTCCACTCGCCTTCGTCGTACGACGTCAGCAGGGCCCCGCGAAGGTACACCTCGCTCGCGACCGGATAGACTCCGCCCGTCGCCTCGTCCCGAAACGCGATCCGAAGCACCTCTTGCGGATTCTGGATAACCCGGCCGAGTTCGCCGAGTCGCACCCGGTCGTGAAAACCCACGGTCGCGCGGATGCTCTGTCCGTTGGCTCGCCATGCCCCGTGGCCCAACCGCGGCACGGCGAAAAAAGCCAGGATACTGAGAATCAGCGACGCGGCAGCCAACTTGAGCAACCGGGTGAAGAGCTCGCGCTCGACGGCCAGCCGGCCTGGAGCGCCGCCGGAAAACCCCGAGACCTGCCCGGCCAAGGGCCAGCGCGACCCCGCCGCGCTGGACGGTGGAGGCAACGTCGCCGGCTGGCACCCGTTCCGTTCCTGCCACAAGAACAAGAGCGCCAGGGCCGAAAGCCCCACCACGAGATAGACCACCAAAAGCAGGCCGAACATCATACCCTGGGTCAAGAGCCCGGCCACGACGACTTGCAGCAGGCCCAACTCGGCCAGGTGCCAGTAGGTGCGCGTGTCCTTCTTCTGGAACAGGACGACCACCTGAAGGAACACCAAGAGCCTCGCGACGTCCATGACCAGGGCGTGCCGTTCCCAGCGAAGCGTGGTCACGCAATACACCAAGGCCCCGACCCGGGCGAGATTCGCCAGCCCGGCGCCCAGCACGAGGCGACCCGAGACATCGGTCAACCAAACCGACAGCACGGCCGCCAGCATCATGGCGGCCGGGATGACGAGGCTTCGAAGCCCCATGCCCACCAGCAGGGTGGCCAGGGCAGCCAGCGCGGCCATGTTGACTTGGAGAAGGCGCTCGACGTACACGGCAGCGGATCCGCGGTCCTGGGTCACTGGGCTTCGAAGTACTCTTGCAACGCCTCGGACGCCGTGTTGATCGTACGGATCTGCGGCATCAGGGCCCTGCGCCCGGGATCGCGCCACAAGTGGGCGAACCGGCGGGCATCGGCCAGATCCGTGGGCCGGGTGCTGATAAGCACCACTTCGGTGCCGCGATCGACCGTGGCCAGCACGGTGTCCAGCAGCCGGGCGAGGCGGTCCTCGCGATCGGCCTCGGCCAGCGCCAGTCCCTCCATGACGTCGCGGAGCAATGCGGCGGACGCCGGACCGCGGAGGCACTCGTCGGGCCGGGCCGTCGTGCCGACGATCAGGTCGCTGCCGCCGCGGCGGCACGCCTCCGCGACGACCGTGGCGGCGAAACTGACGGCCAACTCGACATGCTCCAAGTGCTCCGGCCGCGGCACCGCCGGCTGCCACAGCTCGACGACCACCGCCAGGTCGCGGTTGCGCTGCTGCTCGAACTGGCGCACGACCAACGCGCCGTGCCGCGCCGAGCTGCGCCAATGGATCATGCGGCGGCTGTCGCCGTCGCGCCATGGCCGGACGCCGTAGAAGTCGCCCGAGACGCCCCCGTGCCTCCGCTCCCGGCGATCCGCCCCTTCGAACGACACGTGGTGGCGACGCAGCCACTGCTGGGTCAGCCGGCCGAGGCGCGGGTAGACGGTCAGCACGTCGGACTGATCCACGGTCCGCGCATGGCGGAAGAACCCGAACGGGAACCGCGTGGAAATGCGCATGGGCCCGAACCGGTAGCGGCCCCGCTGCACCAGGCGTCCCCGATACACGCGCGACCGCGTCTGGCCCGCCGGCACGTAGGAAAAGAAGAGTCGGAACGCGGCGATGGCGCCCGATTCCGCGGCGTCGCGGCCGATTTCCTCCTCGACCACCACGGCCCAACTGCCGAGGCGCCGGCGGGTGTTCTCGATCTCGACTCCGACCACCAGCGTGTCGCCGGCACAAACGCCCGGCGGAAGCCGCCGCCGCACCTCCACCCCGGCAAGCGTCGCGCGCACCAGGCGCCGGCTGAACCACAGCGGTCCGGCCAACATCCCCGCCAGCATCATCAGCAGGTTCATGTCGGCGATGATCGCGGCGGCGAATACGAACGCCAGCACCATGAGGTAGAAGAATCCCTCGCGGCAAAGGGTCGTGCTGTCCCTGGCACGGCGACGCCGCCCAGGCGTCCACCGGCGCACCCCGCGCCGCATGCCCAGGCCGATCCGGCGCAGCAAGCCGACCGGGGACCTCGCGGCGGCGGGCGTCTTCGAGCGGAGCAGCGAATCGGACATGGCTCAAGCCGACGCGACCGGGCCTGCCTACCCCGGCGTCGGAACCTCCTCGACCAGGCGGGCCAGAAGCGACTCGACCGCCGCACGCTGCCCGCCATACAGATGGCCCTTGGTGATCACGCGGTGGGCCAGCACCGGGACGGCCAGCCGTTTCACGTCGTCGGGCACCACGTAGTTCCGCCCCTCGACGATCGCTTGGGCTTGGGCGGCCCGGTACAAGGCCAACGCGCCCCGCGTGCTGACGCCGACGTGAATTTCCTCGCTCTGGCGCGTGGCCTGCACCACATCGAGCAGGTAATCGTTGATCGACTCATCCACGGCAACCTCGCGCACCGCGTGCTGCAACGCAACGACCTGCTCGCTGGAGAGCACCGGTTGCAGGCGCTCCACCGGTTCGCCGGACCGGTGCGTGCTCAGCACCTCGCGCTCGTGCTCCCGAGCCGGGTATCCGACCGAAACCCGCAAGAGAAACCGATCCAATTGGCTCTCGGGAAGCGGGTAGGTTCCCTCGAATTCCAGGGGGTTCTGGGTGGCGATCACCATGAACGGCCGCGGCAGCGGGTAGGTCTGCCCGTCGGCCGAGACCTGGCCTTCGCTCATCGCCTCCAACAGCGCGCTCTGGGTGCGCGGCGTCGTGCGGTTGATCTCGTCGGCCAGCACCACGTTGGCGAAGATCGGGCCCCGCGTGAACACGAAGTCCTGCCGCTTCGCGTCGAAGATGCTGCTGCCGGTGATGTCGGCGGGCAAAAGGTCGGGCGTGAACTGGATGCGGCGGAATTCGCCCGACACACTCCGCGCCAACGCCTTCCCGATCAGCGTCTTGCCCACCCCGGGCACGTCCTCCAAGAGCACGTGCTCGCCGGCCAACAGCGCCACGACGCACAACCGGACCACTTCGCTCTTGCCGAGAACCGCCTGGCCGATATTCTCTTCCAGGCAGCGTATCAGACCCTCGGTCTGGATCTCCATCCCGCCCTCCTGCCGGCGGCGACTTGCCGGTCCAAGGCCTTTCCCCCTGCCGCGGTCGACGAATCGCGGCCGACCGTCATCGTAGCGGCTGGACGGCCACGCGGTCTAGCCCTTCCCGATAGGTGGGACACACCAAGGCGATCCCCAGTTCCTCCCGCATCCGCCGGTTGCTCACCCGCTTGTCGCCGCCGCGAGCCGCTGCCGCTTGATCGGCAGCCGGCTCGACGAACTCGACGGCCGGGCGTCCCAACCGCGCTGCCAAGGCGCGGTAGAACTCGCGCCGCGCCACGGGACAACCGTCGGCCACATTGTACGTGCGCGGCGCGGTCGCGCGGTTCTCGGCCGCCAGCACGGCAGAGACCGCGTCGTCCACGTAAATCAGGTTCACGTAGGCATGGCCCGGCACCACCAGCGGCTTGCCGGCCAGCACCTCGGCCATCTTGGGAAGCCTCCCCGGCCCGTAGAGCCCCGCCAACCGCAGGATGATCGCCCGGTCCGACCACGGGTGCCGCCGAAGCACCTCTTCGGCAGCCAGGACGATTCGGCCGGATGGGCGGTCGGGCCGGCAGGGCGAGTCCTCGTCGACCCACGCTCCGCCGACTTGGCCGTACACCGCGGTCGAGCTGATATAGACGATCCGCCCCGTGGACCTCGGCAAGGCATCGAGCACCGCTTGCAGCCCTTCCACCTGGACTTGCCAGCGTGTGGCTTCCCCCTGGCGATCGAACCCCACCGCGAAGAGAACCGTGTGCGCCGCGGGCAGCACCGCGAGCGAGGCGGGGCGCGTCACATCGAGCACCAAAGGCCGAAGACCTTCCGAGCGCAACGGCGCGGCCCGGCGGTCAAAGCGCGTGGTCGCGTAAACCGTGTGGCCCGCCTCGAGCCAACGTCGGGCCACCCGGTGACCCAGATACCCACAACCCACGACCAGCTTGAGATCGGGCATGATTCACGTCCGCGTTGCCGCCGTCGGACCGACCGCCGCCGATCGCGGCCGTACGATCGAAACACTTGGGCCGCTCATCGTGGGCGATCGTCGATGGCTTCCGGAGGAAGATCGCGCCGGGCGCGCGATTCGAGGAACGCGCTGAGCATGATTTGTGCCGCCAGCATGTCGCGGCGCTTCTTTCGCCGTTGGCGGCTCAGGCCCGCCTCCAACAAGAGCGTCTCGGCCTCGACACTCGTAAAACGCTCGTCGAAGAACTCGACCGGTACTCCCGTGGCTCGGGCAAGCCAGGCGCCGAACTCGCGTGCCTCGTGCGATTTCGGGCTCTCGCGTCCGTCGAGGTGAATGGGTGGCCCCACGACGAACAGCTTCACCTGTTCCTCGCGCGCCAGCCGGCAGAAGTGCTCGGCATCGTCCTTGGGGCCCCGGCGCACGTAGTTCTCGTGGGGGCTGGCAAGGCGCCGCTCGGGATCGCTGAGGGCGATTCCGATCCGGACCGTGCCGTAGTCGATCCCGGCCACTCGACCCAAGTCCATCGCGCGACGCTCACCCCATATCCCATGAGATTCCCCGCGGGAACGGTTCCCCGCCGAGGTACGGTTCCCTTCAAGGAAATGTATCGCGCGCGGCGTCGGGCGAACAGGGTCCGGCGCACGGCCGCGCTACGGGCTCTCGGCGTCGAAAAGCCGGTCGAATCGCTTGCGTGTCCGGTGGGTGGTTTGCTCGAAATCCGCGAGCAAAGCCTCGGCGCTGGAATGCCGAACGAGGTGGGCCAGCTTGGCCAGTTCGGTGGGGTTGTCGGGGAGTTTGTCGCGGGCAGTCGAGTTGATCAGGCGCAAGCGCCCCTCGATCGTCCGCAAGAAGCGGTAGCTGGCGGCGAAGAACTCGGCATCCTCGCGGGGCAAGAGGCCGGTCTCGGCGAGCGATCGCAAGGCCGCAAGCGTGTTGGGCGTGCGGATGCGCGCGTGGCGCCGGCCGTGCTTGAGCTGGAGCATCTGGACCAGGAACTCGATATCGACAATTCCCCCAGGCCCACGCTTGAGGTCCGCGCCGGGCGCGGTTTGTTCCATGCGGTGGCGCATCTGGCGGATCTCATCGGCGTCGGCGCGGCTCCAGGGGCGTTCGAAGGCTGCCTGCGCCACGCACGCCATGGTGGTCTTGGCCGCCTGGGGCGAGCCGAACACCACCCGCGCCTTGCAGAGCGCCTGCCGTTCCCAAAGCTGGGCCGTCCCGTCGCAGAAGTAGCGGCGGAACTCGTCCAGCGAGGTGGCCAGCACGCCGCTCTTGCCGGTGGGGCGAAGCCGCGCGTCCACCTCGTACAGCCGGCCGTACGAACTCAGCCGGCTCGCGTGGCGGATGATGCGCTGCGCCAGTTCGCTGAAGAAGTGCTGGTTCGTGGTGGTCTGGCACCGCATCGACGGATGCACCGGCGCGGTCTGCCCCTCGGCTTCGTAAAGGAACACCAGGTCCAGATCGCTGTGGTAGTTCATCTCGCGGCCGCCCAGCTTTCCCATCGCCAGGATGACCAGCTCGCACGGCTGGCCGCGGCGAGGGCCCTCGGCGATCGTGGGCCTGCCGAACTTCACCACGAGCCTCTCGAATTCGCGGCTGGCGATTTGCTCGAGGCAGCATTCGGCGATGTCCGACAGGGCCCCCGTCACCGCCAAAATGTCTTCCTTGCCCAAAATGTCGCGCACTCCCACGCAAAGCTGCTGGTCGTTCTTGAAGCTGTGCAAGATCGGATCCAGGTCCTCGGCCGAGCGGCACAGCTCGTCGAGCCGGCGCCGCAGCGGCTGGCGCGCGGGAAGCTTGTCGAGAACCAGGCTGTCCATCAGGCTGTCGATCATCCCCGGGTTGCTCGTGAGGATGCCCGACAAGTACGCGCTATAGGCGCACACCTCGACATACAGGCGCAGGGAGGGTGGGTTGAAGCTGAACAGTTCCCACAGCACCCCCTTGCCGCCCAGGGAGTCGCTGACCTGATCGAGGTTCACCAAGGTGGAATCGGGATCGGGCGTCGCGGCAATCGCCCGCAGCAATTCGGGGGCGATCGACGCCAGGAAGTGCCGGCATCGCCGGGTCGAAAGAAACCGGATCTTCTCCTCCGCCAGCGACATGAGGTGGCGGTAGGCCTGTTTCACCTCGCGGAAGCCGTACTTGCCGAGCACCTCGGCGATCTTCTCCTCGGGCGGGTCGGGATCGAGCACCAGGTCGGCCTCGGCGCGCGCCTGCGCGTCGTCGCTGAAGGCATCGTTCAGCAGGTGATCGAGAATCCGGCGGTTCAGGTCCGTGGTATTGCGGTAGTCGGCCTCGAAGGCCTCGCGCGCGGTGCGGTCCGGCGTGTCGGCGTACCCCATGCGCCGAGCCAGCTTCGGCAACTCGATCGGATCGCTGGGAAGCAGATGGGTCTGAAGGTCGAAGAGGATCTGAAGCCGGTGCTCCACCTTGCGGAGGAAGATGTAGTTCTGCTCGAGGATCGTGCGCTCCAGGTTCGTCAGGCATCCGCAGTTCTCCAATTCGACGATCGCCTGGAGCGTGGAGCCGGTGCGCAAGGCGGGCAGGTCGCCCCCGTTGAGAAGCTGGAGGAACTGGATCACGAACTCGATGTCGCGAATTCCGCCGTGGCCGGTCTTCACGTCGCGGGTGTCGCCGCCCTGGCCCCGCGTCTGTTCCTCGAGTCGGCGTTTGAGGGCCTTGATGCCGCTGATATCGGCGCTGCTGAGATAGCGTCGGTAGACCCAGGGCCGCAACTTCTCGAGGAATTCGGTTCCCAAGGCGTGGTCGCCGGCGGCGGGCCGGGCTTTGATGTAGGCCTGGCGTTCCCAGGTTCGGCCCCGCAGATCGTAGTAGCGCAAGGCGGCCGGCATGCTCAGGGCGATTGGGCCGCGCTGGCCTTCCGGCCGAAGGCGCAGGTCCACGCGATAGGCCGCCCCCAACTCGGTCCGCTCCGTGAGCAGACCCACGATGTCGCGGCTCAATCGGTCGAAGAACTCGGCGTTGGTCGTGGCGCGCGGGCCGTCGGTCCTGCCGTCGTCGTCGTAAAGAAAGATCAAGTCGATGTCGCTGGAATAATTCAGTTCGACACCGCCGAGCTTGCCCATGGCCAGGATGACGAACCTCGCCGGCCGCCCCTCGGGACCCCGGGGCACGCCCCGCTGCGTTTCGAGTTTGTGCCGCTGCGCCTGAAGGGCCGCCTCGAGGATCGCGTCGGCCAGGTACGAGATCTGGGCGGTGACCGTCTGAAGGCCCTGCTCGCGGACGAGGTCGCCATAGGCGATGCGCAGCATCTCGCGGTGCTTGAATCGCCGCAACGCCCGCGCCACCGACGGTTCGTGGTCCAACGCGGCCACCTCGGCCACGATCTCGTCGACGAGGGCCTTGCGCGACACGGGCTGGCCTTCCGTCAAGCGCAAGAGGTCATAGCTTTCCGGATCGGCCACCAAGAGATCGCTGAAATGCTGGCTGGTCGAGAAGATCTGAAGCAAGGGCGGCAGCGCCGTCGGATCGCGCTCGAACAGCGTGCCGATGGCCAGCGGGTTGCGCGCGGCGGCCACGAACCGATCGAGATTGTTCAGGGCCATGTCCGGGTCCGGACACCCGCCCATCGCCTGCGAAAGCTGGTCGCAGATCACCGCCACCAGGTCGAGGGTCATGCCGCTGGTCGCCAGATGGACGAGATTGGCGTGTGCCCGACGCACGTCCACGATTCCCAGCGACCGGAGCCAGCCAGCCGCGGCGCTCGAATCGTCCAGGTAGTGGCGAAGCGTTGCGAGGTCCACGGGAGGCCGGCGGGTCAAGGACGAATCACGAGGGACAAGGAAAACGACAGACCAGCGATGACGCGTGCGGCCTAGCCCTTCGGAAGCTCGCCGAACAGCGTCACGGCATCGGTCTTCACGATGTGGACCTTCACGAGTTGTCCGGCGAGTTCCGCCGGCCCGTCGAAGACCACGATCCGGTCGCAGACCGTCCGGCCGGCAAGCTGCACGACGCCCTCGCCGGGATTCCGCTTGCGGCCGGTCTTGCTCGGGCCTTCCACCAGGATCTCCACCGGGTGGCCGAGAAACTGCCGGTTGTCTTCGTCGCTGATCGCGTTCTGGATCGCCAGAAGCTCGTTGTTGCGGCGGCGCTTGACGGCCTCGGGCACGTCGTCGGCGTACCGCGAGGCGCTTCGCGTGCCCGGCCGCGCGCTGTACTTGAAGATGAAACTGTTCTTGAACCGCGACTGGCGCACGAGATCGACGGTCTGTTGGAAATCCTCTTCCGTCTCGCCGCAAAAGCCCACGATGAAGTCGCTGGTCACCGCCGCGTGGGGCACGGTCTGGCGGATCTCCGCCAGCATCTCGCGGTACTGCTCGACCGTGTACCCGCGCCGCATCCGCTGGAGCACGGCGTTCGAGCCGCTCTGCGCCGGGACGTGAAGGTACGGGCAGACCTTGTCCAAGTCGCGAACCGCCTGGAGCAGATCGGAGGTCATGTGCCGGGGGTAGTTCGTCACGAACCGCAGCCGGCGGATTCCCTCGATCGCATGAAGCCGCTCCAAGAGGTCCGACAGCCGCGCCGTGCGGCCCCCGAACGTCGCCTTGTAGCTGTTGACCGTCTGGCCCAAGAGGGTTACTTCGAGGCATCCCTGGTCGGCCAGTTGCCGCACCTCGGCCTCGATCGCTTCGACCGCGCGGCACTGTTCCGGACCGCGCACCCGCGGCACGATGCAGAACGTGCAGCCCTTGTCGCAGCCGGCCATGATCCGCACCATGGCCTGGTGGCGATGCGGCCGCACGCCCCCGGCGCGCTGCGGATCGAACGGAGCGAAACTCGCCTGGACGCGGCGCCGATCGGCCGCCCCGCGGTCGAGGCCCACCTCGATTTGCGGCCCCTCGCCGGCCGCCACGCGCTCGAGCAAATGGGGAAGCTGCCCGAGTTGACCTGGCCCCACGACCAGATCGACATGCGGGGCACGCCGGAAGATCTCATGCCGGTCTTTCTGGGCCATGCACCCCAACACGCCGATGATGGTGCCTGGCCGGCACTCCTTGAGGTGCTTCCATCGCCCCAGGGCGCTATAGACCTTGTCTTCGGCGTGCTGGCGCACGCTACACGTGTTGAAGAGGATGGCATCCGCCGCGCGCGGATTGTCCACAAGCACGTAGCCCGCGCGCAAAAGGCTCTCGGCGACCAACTCGCTGTCGAGCACGTTCATCTGGCAGCCCACGGTCTGGATGTAGAGGTGCTTTGCCATGCGCGACGAGGTCATCGAGCGGCCGTGCCTTGCCGCATCTCGGGGTTCTTATTCTTCTTGCGCCGACGCTCGCGTTCTGCCTCGGCCAGCAGTTCGTCGGCCAGTTGGTTTCGTCGCCGGATCATCAGCCGAACCAGTGCCGTAATGGCCACATATCCGGCAACACCCAGTAGCACGAGGCTCCAGCTATCCATCGTGTTCGGTCCCTGCACGTCGTGGCGAGGGAGGCTCCTGGCAGCATTTTTCCCATTTTATCGCGCACGGGCCTCATCCGACCAGGGCAGTTGCCCGACACCGCGGACGCGGCAGCGGTGGCGGCGGAAAACACGCAAACCCTGGCCGGGGGTCCTCATGCATCGGGGGGTGCGTGACGTCTCCGTGCCTCACACGAGGGCGTCCAGCTCGTCCACCAGCCGGGCGAAGTACCCCAGCGCGGTGTCGATCGGGCCGGATTGGGCCATGTCGACGCCCGCATCGCGAAGCAAGTCCAGCGGCCATTTCGAGCAGCCGCCTCGGAGAAAGCCGAGGTATTGGCCGAGCTCCTTTTCGCCGCCCTGAAGAACCCGGTCGGCCAGGGCGATCGCCGCCGACATGCCCGTGGCGTACTGGTAGACGTAGAATGCCCGGTAGAAATGCGGAATACGCAGGCACTCGAGCGACAGCTCGTCGTCGAGGGTGAACTCGGGGCCGAAGTACGTCGCCAGCAGGCCGCGGTAAACCTCTTGGAAACGGTCGATGGTCAGCGGTTCGTTCGCCTCGGCTAGTTCGTGCGTGACTTTCTCGAACTCGGCGAACATCGTCTGGCGGAAGATCGTTGCCCGCATCGCGTCGATCTGGCGATTGACCAGATACGCTCGGTGGCGATCGCCGGGAGCCTGGCTCATCAGATGGCGGCTGAGCAGCTCTTCGTTGAAAGTGCTGGCCACCTCGGCGACGAAGATCGAGTAGTTGTAGTACTGGTAGGGCTGGCAGCGGGCTGAATAGTAGCTGTGCATCGAGTGGCCCGCCTCGTGGGCCAGCGTGAACACGTGGTCGAGCACCTTGGGCTGGTAGTTCATCAGGATGTACGGGTCGCCGTCGAAAGAACCGGCACTGAATGCCCCGCTGTGCTTGCCTCGGTTCTCGTACCGGTCGCACCACCGGCCGCGCAGCCCGCGCTCGAGCACGCCGCAATAGTCGCTGCCCAAAGGTGCCAGCGCGGCGACCACCAGATCCACCGCCTCGTCCCACGTGCGGTGCGACTCGAGTTCGGCCAGGATCGGCACGTAGGTGTCGTAGTGGTGGAGGTCGGGCAATCCCATCTTCCGCCGCCGCACCTCGTAATAGCGGTGCAGAGCGGGCAGGTGCCGGCGGACCGCCGCGATCAGATTCTCGTAGACCGCCACCGGCACGTTGTCGGAAAACAGCGCCGCCTCGAGCGAACTGCCGAACTCCCTGGCCCGCGCGTAATAGACATCGCGCTGGATGGCGCCGGCCAGCGTGGCGGCCAGCGTGTGCCGATGCCCCTCGTACTGCCGGTAGTACTGGTGGAACGCGCTGCGGCGCACGTCGCGGCTGGGCGAGTGGAGCAAGGTCTGGAAACTCGCGTGGCTCAGCTCGACTTGCTGTCCCTTCTCGTCGCCAAGGACGCCAAACTTGAGGTCCGCGTCGTGGAGCTGGCCGAACACCTGGTTGGCGGTCTGGGCCATCTCGGTCTGCATGGCCAAGAGGCGTTCTTCCCTCTCCGACAGCGTGTGCGGTTTCTCGCGCAACCACCGCTCGAGAAGCAGGCGGTACGGAGCCAGACGCGCGTCGGCCAGGTAGCTTGCCACCGTGGCCTCGGGCAGGGCGAGGATCTCTGGGCGAAGGTAACTGGCTGCCTGCGAGGCCCGGCTGGCCGCGTTGACGTAGCGGCCCTTCATGCGCTGGTAGACGCTGTTCGTCGTATCCTCGGCCGCCTTCAGGACGGCGTACGTGCCCAGTCGCTCCCCCGCCCGATCGAACTCCGTATCGAAGGCCAACGCATCCGCCAGGACCTGGGCCGACTCGCCCAGCCGACCCCGAAACACGGCGTAACCTCCGATGCGATGCTCCCACGCGACGAACGCCTGCTCCCAGGCCTCGTCGCTCGAAAACAGGCTTGCCAGGTCCCAGCAATCGGCCGGAGAGATCTGACTGCGAAGGGGAATGGTCGGGGTCGTCTCCATGCGTGTACCAATCGGTATGGCCATTGGGCGGGAGGTCTCACCATTGGATCAGCGCCGTGGCCCAGGTCAGGCCCGCGCCGAAGCCGCTGACCAGCACGCGGCTGCCGGGTTCGATGCGACCCTCGCGGAAAGCCTCGTCGAGGGCCAGCGGAATGCTGGCCGCGGCCGTGTTTCCGTAGCGCTGGAGGTTGTTGTACACTTTGGCCGGGTTGACACCGATCTCGGCCGCGGCCGCGTCGATGATCCGCAGGTTGGCCTGGTGGAAGATGACCAAATCCACCTCGTCCAGGGAAAGGTCTGCGTGCTGGAGGACTTCGGCCACGGTCTCTTCGAGCACGCGAACGGCCCACTTGAAGATCGCCCGGCCCTCCATGTGCAGATACACAAGGCCCTGGGCCGAGCCATGGGGCGCAAACGGCAAGCGCGTGCCGCCCATGCGCCGACAGAGCAGATCGGCCCCCGAGCCGTCGGCGCCGAGGGCGTAGGCCAACAGCCCCTGCTGCGGAGTGCCTGGGGCGAGAACGACGGCCCCGGCCGCGTCGCCAAAGAGCGGGAACGTGCGCACATCGCTGGGATCGACCACCCGCGAGTTGCAATCGGCGCCGATCACCAACGCCCTGCGGCTGCACCCGGTCGCCACGAATTGCATGCCCGTGATCAGGGCATACACAAAGCTCGAACAGGCCGCGTGCAAGTCCATGGCCGGCGCGCGCAGGCCCAACTGGTCCTGCACCAGGCAGGCGGTCGATGGCAAGGGCATGTCGGGCGTGTACGTCCCGACGAGCACCAGATCGATCTCCTCCGGCTCGACAAACGTCTCGTCCAGACAGCGGCGAGCAGCCGCAACGGCCAAGTCGCTGGTCGCGATTCCGGGGGGGGCGTGCCGTCGCTGCTGGATGCCGCTTCGCTTGAGAATCCAGTCGGCATCGAACCCTCGCGCGGCCAGATCCTCGTTGTGAATCACCTGATCTGGCACCGCGCTGCCAAGACCGAGGATCCGAACCCCCATGAGTGAGCCAAGCCGTGACCTGACAATCGTCGGGGTTGTCTCCCCTTGAGGGGTGGTATCCGTACTCATTCGCGTCTACCAACGTTTCCAGTGGGCTTCCCAAGCGAACCCGTCATTCCCACGATATACCCTTGCGCGCGGCCCGAGGTCCAGTGGAAAACGGCGAACCGTTGGAGCCCACCCCCGACGATGCCCACACATTCGTCAACAGATTGTAGCGTGGGTGCTCTGCACCTACGCGAACCGGCGTTGAGCCCAAGCCTCGTGGCGTGTGCGATTCCGATATACGCGACCGCCTATGCGCGTGGGTGCAAAGCACCCACCCTACGGGCTACGGGCTGCCACCCCGTGAACGGCTGCGTCATGGAAAGCTCTCCGACGCTGGGACGTCCGCCGGAAGGAAACCAAGGGACGCGGCTCGTGGTCAACCGTGCCACGGCCGTTTGCGGCTTCGCGTGGCGTGCAGGCCCTCGATGGCGATCTTGACGTCGGTCTCGACCTGGAAGTCGAACATGCCCGCGATGATGAAG
>DYLT01000364.1 GCA_020721945.1 Blastopirellula marina | reverse complement strand
AGCACGACAATATCGGAGCGGGCCAAGAGTTCGTCCAAGCCTTCCGGGGGCCATAGCGCCTCGCAGTAATCGGGCTTGTCGATCGGGAACATGTCGGTCGCCAGAATCCGCGTCTTGAACACGCTCAACAACCGGGCCAACCGGCGACCCACCCCGCCAAAACCGACGATCCCCACCGTGGAACGGTGAAGGTCGCGGGTGGGCAGACGGTTGAACTGTCGCTTCTCCTGAGCTTTAAGGAACGCGGGCAGACTGCGCAGCCAGCCGGTCAACAGGGCAATGGTGTGTTCGGCCACCTGATCGGCAAGCACGCCCGACGCACTGCTCACCACGATGTCCGACTCGATCACCGAAGGGACCAGGCAGTGGTCCATGCCCGCCGCCGACGACTGAATCCATCGCAAGCGTCCTTTGCGCACCACGCCATCCCAATCGACCGGCACCTTGGCGTGCCCGCAAAAAATATCGGCGTCGAACAACTCCTGCGCGATACGCGCTTGGCCGGCGTCGACAACCTCAGCCTCGGGAACCACCGCGGCGATCTGGCGAAGATGTTGGGGCTCGATCGGGTAGCAAAGAACGATGCGCATGGCAGCTCCGGTGGGAAGGCACTGGCTGACGATGGCCAAACGTCCCTATTGTGCAGCGAGAAGCTGCGCCTGAGAATCGCCACTCGGGCTGGCTTGCCCCCCCTCCGGCAAGAGCAGGGGCCCTCTGGGGACCAAGCAGACCCGCCTGGCACCGTCTAGACCGTTACCGGGCGCTCGTAGGCCAGGCTGGCCACGGTGGGCGCGACGAGTCGCTCGAAGTCGCGGTAGTCGATCTGAATCAGCTCGTCGTGCGTGCCCGCGTTGAAGGCAATGTGCTCGTCCTCCGCGAGGCTCTGGTCCACGAAGACCCTCAGCCCGTAGAGATTTCCAAAGGGCGGCATCGCGCCCACATCGCAATCGGGGAACATGTCTTTGAACTCGCGCTCACTGGCCAGCGTGGCCTGGCGTGCGCCGGCGGTCGCCTCGAGTCGCGCGAGATCGAGGCGACGGGTGGCCGGAAGCACCACCATGGCAATCGTGTCGTCGAGCTTGACCATGACCGTCTTGGCCAGTTCGCGTCCGCGCACGTGAGCCGACGCAGCAGTCTCTTGAGCGGTGTAGGTCGGGCAGTGCGGGATCGACCCATAGCGAACACCGTGGTCGTCGAGGAACCGCTTCAGCCTGGTGGCCGGCATGGCTGCACTCCTTCCGCGTCGAGGGGCCGCTCCCCTCGCCGGACCGCCCGACCGAGGGACCGCGGCGTGTCTGGAGTTTCACGAGGGAATTCTAGACGGCCTCAGCGGGAAGGGACTTCCTCTATCAGGGGGCCCGCGTGCGCACATCCCCCTAGGAACCCGAATCGCCAGCGAGGGTCCCAGGGGGTAGGTGGCTCGCTGGCGCGTCGGGTTCGTGTGCTATTGCCGGACGTCGTAGCACCAGAGGGTGTCGTGGTAGCGCAGATAGAGGCGACCGTGGACGAGCACGGGATGGGCCCACGCATCGTTGACCCGCCCGCGCACCAGACGGAATTCCCCGGCCATGCGGAGCCTGCCATCGGCCGTATCGAGCAGGGCCGCCCGGCCGTCTTCGGCCAGGCAATACAGTCGGCCCTCGGCAACGACCGCCGCGCCGGTGGTCAGTTCCTTGAGTTCCGAGAGGATTTGGCCCGTCTTCCAGTCCACGGCGAACCAGTGTTTCGGTTTGCGGTAGCCCGCGGCGAAGAGCACGCCCCGGGTCAAGACCGCCCCGCCGGTGACGGTATCCAGCGCGGTGGGCCAGACCGGCTCGGCGCGGAGGTCGCCGTTGTCGGGTCGAAGCTGAAAGCACCCGCCGGGGAAGTACGCGGTGACGTAGAACACCCGGCCCTCGCCGTAGACGGGCGTGCTGGCGTTGACGCCGAATTGGTTGCGTAGCGGTACGGCCCAAAGCAGCTTGCCCGAGTCGGCATCGACGCCGAAGCCGTGGTTTGCCGAGCAATTGGTCAGGATACGTCGTTTGCCCAGGCGGAAGAGGATGGGCGAGGAATAGCTCGCCCGGTCCCCTTCCAGCGGCTCGGTGGTCCACAGGGTGCGTCCCGTGTTTTTATCCAACGCGGCCAAAAGCGCCGCCTTACCGCCCGGCGTCACGATCACTCGTGGCCCATCGACGAGCAGACACTCGCTCATGGCCCAGGTGATGTTTCGGGCCTCGAACCGCGGGAGGATGTCCGCGGCCCAGATTTCCTTGCCGGAGTCGGCATCGAGGCAGGCCACGCGGCCGTGCGCGTTCATGTGGTATAGCCGGCCGGCCGAGAACACACACGCCGCGCGTGCGCCGGGATACGAGTCTTCCCACGCCTTGCCGTTGGTTGTCTTCCAAACGAGTCTGCCATCCAGGTCGAAGGCATAGACGACCAGGTCGCCCTCCACGTCGCCGGTGATGTAGCATCGACGGCCGACCACAATGGGCGAGGACCAGCCGCGCCCCAGATTGACGACTTTCCAGAGCAACCGTGGGCCGCCCTCGGGCCAAGTGGGCAGAAGGCCGGTCTCGTCGCAGAGGCCGTCGCGCCGCTTGCCGCGCCACTGCGGCCAGTCGGGCTCGGGCGAAGCGATCAGTCCGTCGGGCTCCGACCCGACCTCCGCCGCCAACGCAAAGTCCGTCGTCGGCGAAACGACGCAACACGGCTCCCCGGCAAGGTGGTGGAACAGGCCCGAGATCGCCAGCACCGCGGCGTGTCGGAGGTGCCCAGCGCGCATGCTCGTCTCCGCGTGATGTCTTGTTTGCCCGGCTCGTGATGGTGCAGACCCTAAGCATAGTCCAGTCGAGCGATGGTCGCCAGGAGGGCGGCCTAGGGCCCTACAGTTTCGCCAGGCATACCATTCCGACGCGCCATGGGCCGATTCACGGGTGCGGTGAAGGCCAGAAACTTGCCCAACGCGCGATAGCGGGTATGGTTTCTTGGGATCAGAGGAACCGTCAAGGCAGCGGAGGAGAAGGATGCCCCGAATCAAGGCGGCGCTAGCCCTGCTGGCCACCGCGGTATTCTGTATCGGGTTCAATGCCATGCGCTACCCGGCCGTTTGGCGCATGGTTGCCGCGTCGCCTGACGATTCGACCAAGCCAATCGCCATGGCCCGGGCCTCGCCCGCGCTGAACCCGGCCACCCCCGTCAAGCCCGAAACCACGTCCTCCGCCAAAGCGACGTTTCCCGCGGCGATTCGCGGAGGGAAACCGAGTGCAACGGCCGGCGACGCCCGGGCCCATGCCTTGACCGGGGATTCCGCCTCGCTGTCGAACCTGTCGGATGCCGGGGCCGAAGGCAACGAGCGCAAGTACGGCTTGAAACCGTACACGCCCAACGCCGATGAGACGGCCGAGGAGCCACGGGCCGACTCGAAGTCCGGGCCTTGGGGCGAGCCGACCGAAGAGACCAACGACGATCGACTCTCGGCCGCGGACGAACCGGGCAGTTCGACACGCCCGACGCAACTTGAGGATTGGTCCAACAAGGATGCCCTAGGGAAGGATCTCGCGGCTGGGTCCGGATCGGCAAAGAGGCAGGGCACTTCGGCCAAAACAGCGCCGGGCCATTCGGGCAAGAAGGCCGATGCGCGGCAGCGCCCCACGACAGGGGTTGCGGGAAAGAAACCGTCGCCCAAGGCCAAGACCACCGCGCGCTCGGAGCTTAAGAAGAAGGTGGAGCCGTCGGACACAAAGAAGCCTTGGCAATTGGATGACGACCGCGACCCATCCGATTGCGCGGGCGGGGTCTGCGCGTTGCCGGGTACTGGTCCGACGGGCAGCCCGTCGTCCACGATGGTGCCGGTCATGAGTTCGCCCTCGTCTTTCGAGACGGGATTACCGGGTGCCGCCGGTCCGGGGGATTCGACCGGCCAGTTCGAACGTGCGGGGGCGACGTTGCGGGCGTCCCAGGGGGCGACCGATACGTGGTCCCGAGCGACCACACCCGAGGTACGGCGTTTGCCACCGGTCGAGCAGACGGTTTCGACGGACGTGGAGCTTGGGTTTTCTGGGGACGATCCGATCCCCGTCTATCCGACGACCCCATCGAAGTAGGGCGTCGGGGCGCATTGCGCTTCGGTTGATCGTGGGCGCGGGATGGCGGTTGCGCTTACGGGTGCGCGTCAAGAAAGGCCCCAGGCCCGACCGGGGCGTGCCTGGTCGGGCCTGGGTATGACTTGGCAGCGAGCGCTTTCGGGCCGGGCTGGCCCGAGCGACGCCTTTCGATCCGCTTACGTGGACCGCCCCATGCTTAGGTCTTCGCCTGGACGTGAGATCCGGGCGAAGGAGTCATCCTTAGAAAGGAGGTGATCCAGCCGCAGGTTCCCCTACGGCTACCTTGTTACG
>DYLT01000363.1 GCA_020721945.1 Blastopirellula marina | reverse complement strand
CCTCCAGAGCCAATCGTAGTGCCTTCGCGCCCTATCTTCAACAGGCCGCTCATTGTCAGGCGGAGCGAGCGCGGCCGAGCGCTGATCGGGACCCGGCGGTCGTCTACTCCCCGGGCGCCCGCGACGTCACCGTGGGCTTCCGCCCTGCGAGGTCAATACAAACCCACGAAGGCTCCCCTGGGCGGTTCTGCTCCGCCGCGTCCTCGACGTCGATGCCCTCGCCTGTCCCAAGTGCTCGACTCCGATGGTCGTTCTCGCCTTCCTCACCGACCCCGCCGTCGTCCGCAAGATTCTCGAACACCTCGGTCTCTTTGCAGACCGGCCCGCACCCGCTCCGCCCATCTGCCCGTTCGACGAGCCCGTCTCCTTCTCGGACCACGCCATTGTCCTTCCCGACGCCGACCCGCCATTCATCCATGACGATGCTCCCACATCGGACCCGCGCGGCCCCCCTTGACCTCCCGCGGTCGCGTTCCCGAGGCCGACCTCACCGGACCCGCGGCTACGGCCTCCCGCGCTCCCCGTCACTGCCCGAATGCCCGGGCCGACCGCCTCGGGCACGACGGCGCTCAGCTTCCCCCGGCTCTCCGCCTCCCCGCGGTCGCCACCAGACTGCCCCGCCGCCCCCACGGACACCGAAGGCAGCACCCGGCCGCGAGACCCGCTCCTTCTTGACACCCCTCCAGCCCGGTTCCAAACTCGGTCCGGTGGCCCGTTTCGGGGTTGATCCTTCCTATGGGCATCGTCACCGACGCCGGCCGGAAGGCATTCAAGGATCTGACGGACCCGGAGACGTTCTACAAGAAGGCCGTGCAACTGTACCACCAGTGGAAGTTGAGCCGGCCCGCCGGCGAGCCCGAGGGCAAGGACCCGGCCGCCGATCCCGCCAGCGCGAAGGCCGCCACGGTCACGTTCGAACTGGCAGAAGAGCAGGCGTGGCGCGAGATCCAGGAGTACCTGCGCGGGATGCCGCCGTACGACTTCCAGGATCTGGTAGCCGACCTGTTGCGCGCGATGGGCTACCACGTCGCCTGGGTGTCCCCGCCCGGGAAGGACGGCGGGATCGACATCCTCGCCTGGGGCGATCCCCTCGGCACGCGCCTCCCGCGCATCAAGGTCCAGGTGAAGCGGGTCCAGCAGAAGGTGAACGTCGAGGGCCTGCGTTCCTTCATGGCCCTCCTGGGCGAGGACGACGTCGGGATCTTCGTGACGACCGGCGAGTTCACGAAGGACGCCGAGGACGAGGCCCGCACGCAGGAGAAACGCAAGGTCACGCTGATCGACCTGGTCCGCCTCTTCGAGCTGTGGGTCAAGCACTACGGCAACCTGTCGGACACCGCCCGGTCGCGCCTGCCGCTCCAGCCGCTCTACTTCCTGGCGCCGATGGCGTAGGGAGGAAACCATGTCCGCGAACCTTTCCTGGAACGAAATCCAGGCCCGTGCCATCGAATTCCAGTCCCGATGGGCCGGCGAATCCTCCGAAGACGCCGAGGCGAAGAGCTTCTGGAACGATTTCTTCCAGGTCTTCGGCGTGGACCGGCGACGGGTGGCGAGCTTCGAGGCGCGGGTCAAGTTGCTCGAGGGGAAGCAAGGGAAGATCGACTGTTTCTGGCCCGGCTTGCTGCTGATCGAGCACAAGTCGCTCGGCAAGGACCTCGATGCGGCCTTCGTACAAGCGGTCGGCTACTTCGATGGCCTGAAGAAGCGGGAGCTTCCGAAGTACGTCCTGGTTTCCGACTTCGCCCGGTTCCGGCTCTACGACATCGATGAGGGAACGCACGTCGAGTTCCCGATCGCGGAACTGTCGCGTAACGTGAAGCGGTTCGGCTTCATCGCCGGCTACACGCTGCAGAAGCTCCGTGAACAGGATCCGGTCAACGTCCAGGCCGCCGAAATCATGGGACGGCTACACGACCGCCTCAAGGACGCCGGATACAACGGTCACCCCCTCGAAGTCTTCCTGGTCCGTTTGCTGTTTTGCAACTTCGCGGACGACACCGGCATCTTCCCGGCGCAGTCCTTCCGCGAGTGGATCGAGACGCGCACGAACGAGGACGGCAGCGACCTGGGCTCCCGGCTGGTCGAGCTGTTCCAGGTCCTGAACACCCCCGAGGCGCGCCGGTTCAAGAACCTGGACGAGCAGCTCGCCGCGTTCCCCTATGTGAACGGGAAGCTCTTCGAGGAGGTCCTGCCCATCCCGTCGTTCGACGCGGCTACGCGGGATCTGCTGCTGGAGTCCTGCGCACTCGACTGGGGCAAGGTCAGCCCCGCCATCCTGGGGGCCCTGTTCCAGAGCATCAAGGACAAGGAGGCGCGTCGGCGCCTGGGCGAGCACTACACCAGCGAGGCGAACATCCTGAAGGCGATCCGCCCGCTCTTCCTGGACGATCTGCGGGCCGAGTTCGAGCGCATCAAGGGGAACCGTTCCGCGTTGATGGAGTTCCACAAGAAGCTGCGCCGTCTGAACATCCTGGACCCGGCCTGCGGCTGCGGGAACTTCCTGGTCGTGGCCTACCGCGAACTGCGCCTGCTGGAAATCGACGTCCTGCGCGCCGACCAGGAGACGCGCAAGCTTGTGGGCCAGCGGGCCCTGGACCTTCACAGCGTGCTCCAGGTGGACGTGGACCAGTTCCACGGGATCGAGATCGAGGAGTTCCCGGCCCGCATCGCGGAAGTCGCGATGTGGCTCATCGACCACCAGATGAACCTGCGCGCGTCGGAGGAATTCGGCCTCTACTTCGTGCGCATCCCGCTGAAGAAGTCCGCGAACATCGTGAACGGGAACGCGCTCCGAATGGACTGGTGCGACGTGGTCACGCCCGAGCGCGTGTCGTACATCATCGGGAACCCGCCGTTCGTGGGAACCCATTTCATGTCCGAGGACCAGCGGCAGGACGCCAACATCGCACTCGAAGGCGTCGCGAGCGGCGGCCTGCTGGACTACGTCTGTTGCTGGTATGTCAAGGCTGCGCGCTACCTCGCGGAACCCTCTCCCCTGCCCCAGGAGGAGGGACGCCCTCGCGGGGCCCACGTGGGCGTGGCCTTCGTCTCGACGAACTCGATCACGATGGGCGAGCAGGTCGGGGTGCTGTGGCGGGCATTGCTGCCGTTGGGCTGCAAGATCCGATTCGGTCACCGGACGTTCGTCTGGAGCAACGAGGCGCGCGGCAAGGCTGCGGTCCACTGTGTCATCGTCGGCTTTGGACTGGTCGATGCGTCTCGCAAGACGATCTTCCACTACCCGGATCCCAAGGGTGAAGCCCTGGCGGTGGTTGCGACGAACATCAACCCCTACCTGGTCGACGCGCACGATATCCTGCTTCCCAGGCGCGACCGTCCCCTCCTGCGGGCCCCACGGATGTTCAGCGGCAACAAACCGATCGACGACGGGAACTACCTGTTCACCCCCGAGGAGAAAGAGGCGTTCCTGGCTCTCGAACCGGAGGCGGCACCGTTTTTCCGACGCTGGCTCGGCGCCGACGAGTTCCTATACGGCTACGAGCGGTATTGCCTCTGGCTTGGCGACTGCCCGCCTGACCAACTCCGCCGCATGCCCGAGGCGATGAAGCGCATCGAGGCGGTCCGTCGCTATCGCCTTGCCAGCAAGAGCGCGCCGACCCGAAAGATCGCGGACACGCCCACGAGGTTCCATGTCGAGATCATTCCGAAGGGGCACTCGCTGGTCCTGCCGGAAGTGTCGTCCGAGAAGCGAAGGTATATTCCGGTTGGGTACGTGGGGCCGGAGACGATCTGCTCCAACTTGCTCAAGTTGATTCCCGACGCCACGCTCTGGCACTTCGGTGTCCTGCACTCCACAATGCACATGGCATGGACATCCCAAGTCTGTGGTCGGCTTGAGAGCCGATACCGCTACTCCGTTTCGATCGTCTACAACAACTTCCCCTGGCCAGGCGACCCGCCCGAGAAGGTGCGTGCCCAGGTCGAGGCCGCGGCCCAGGGCGTACTCGACGCCCGGGCGAAGTACCCGAACTCGAGCCTCGCGGACCTGTACGACCCGTTGAGCATGCCACCCGAACTCGTCGAGGCCCACCGAGCGCTCGACCGGGCCGTGGACGCCGCGTACCTCGCGACCCTGCCCGAGGGCCTGGCGAAGCCCAAACTCGCGACCAACCTCGACCGGGTGGCCTTCCTGTTCCGGCTGTACGAATACCAGACCGGCGCGCTGGACCTGGCTCCTGTCACCAAGCCAGGTCGCCGTCGGACTGGCACCAGCCGGCGCTGACCACGTGGGTGTTGACGATGTCCGAGAGACCAGACCGACCGACATGTCGCTCGTGCAACAAGCCGGTTGGCCGAAGAGAGATTGCCCTTCGTATTTCGCACCCGGTTTCCTTGGACACGAACTTGGGGTCATGACCCCGAGGGAG
>DYLT01000362.1 GCA_020721945.1 Blastopirellula marina | reverse complement strand
CGCGGGAGCCGGCGAATCCCTCTAGAATGGACCCCAAGGGGTCTCGACCTGCGTAGTATCCCTGGCCGTCCACGCACCTGCCGACCGCCTTCCTTGCCATGGCCCGCACGCGAATCGGGATCGGCGATCTTGCCCGGCTGCTCGATGCAGCGCCCGGTCCGGTCTATGTGCTCGACGACGAGCAGCGGCTCGTCTTCTGCAATCAAGCGTGTCTCGATTGGACCGGCCGCGCGGCCGAGCAGTTGCACCTCGCGCGATGCCGTTACTACTCGCCCGAGCCAGCCAGCGACGAGGCCGTGGCCGCGGGCCTGTGTCCGCCGCCGCCCGCCTTGTCGGGCCGCGAGATGACGGGCACGGTAGGCTGCGTGACACCCGACGGCCGTCTTCGCCGGCGCCGCGCCCGCTTTCTTCCGCTGGGCAATGCCCAGAGCCCCGGGGGCGTCATCGTGTTGGTCGACCTCGGCGACCTGAGCGAGGCGGAAGTCGAGGCCGCTGGCGCCGGGGATCCCGAAGCGATGCAGCTCCACGAGCGGCTCCGCACGTTGCACCACGCGATGGCCGCGCGCTTCCGCTTGGACCGCCTGGTGGGATCGAGCGCGGCCATGCGCCGAGTGCGGGCGCAGGTCGAACTGGCTGCGGCAAGCCGCGCGAGCGTGCTGATCGTCGGTCCGCCGGGAAGCGGCCGGCAACACGTGGCCTCGACGATCCACTACGGGCGCGGCCCCGACGTGGCGGGCTCCCTGGTTCCGCTGGCCTGTTCGGTGCTCAGCGCCGATCTGGTGCGTTCGACCCTGGCAGCGCTGGCCGCCCGGGCGTTGCCTCCGCAGGCCGCCCCGGGAACGCTCCTGCTCAACGAGGCCGACCAACTGCCGTTGGAAGTTCAGGCCGACGTGTTCCAGGCGCTGGCATCGCGGTCGTTCCCCCTGCGATTGATCTCGACGTCGCGCCAGCGCCTGGCCGATCTGGTTTTGCGTGGCGAGTACCGAGAGGATCTCGCCGGCCTGTTGAGCACCTTGGTCATCGAGCTGCCTCCGCTATGCCAGCGCCGCGCCGACCTGCCGGCGTTGGCCCAGTGGTTTGTCGAACAGGCCAATGCGCAAGGCGACAAACAGGTGCTCGGGTTTTCGCCCGAGGCGATGGATCTTCTGGACGCCTACGCCTGGCCCGGCAACGTGGACGAACTGATCCAAGTCGTCCACGAAGCCCACCAGCGGTGCGAAGGTCCCGAGATCGGCCCTGCCGACCTGTCGCCCAAGATCCACCTGGCCGCCGGCGACGCGGCCCATCCGCGCAAGAGCGACGAGCCGATCGTACTGGACGAATTCCTCGCGAAGGTCGAACGAGAATTGCTCAGCCGGGCGCTGGCGCGGGCGAAAGGGAACAAGAGCAAGGCGGCCAAACTGCTGGGGATGACCCGGCCGCGACTCTACCGCCGGCTCGTGCAATCGGGACTGATCGAGCCGGGCGACCCCAGAAACGCATGACGCCGCTTACTGGATTTCGGGCATTTCGACACGTTCGCCCCGAAGTTGTCGCGCCTGGTCGGCGGGGAGGTTCACCCCGTAAAAGATCGCATTCAGATCGATCCATGCCGCCAGCCGCCGGGTTTCGTCCGGCGTAAGGCTCACCTCGTAGTGTCCCTTGCGCAACAGCGCGATCAGCCGGCTCCCTAACGCGCCGTACCTTCCGCCTGGCGGCGTCACCTGGATCTGGTTCCGCGCCCCGAACCGCGGAACCAGGGCCTCCGCGGCGTTCTTGGGATTCGTGCCCAGGTGCCAGAAGTCGCGATCCTTGCACAGCGCAAGGTACGAGCGGGTAAAGCCGCCTTCGGGCGTCCGGGTGAGGTCGAGGGTTTTCGGGTGCGCTGGATCAAGAGCCGGTTCGGCTCCGTGGCAGCGAATGCAGTGCCGGTCGAGGACCGGCTGGACCACCTCGACGAACGAAAACGGCCGGCCGCCCCAAGGACCGGGATCGATGGGCGACGGCCCACGCCCGAGTGCCGCGGCTTGGAGGTTCGGGCGCACCGGCGCCGAGGCTCGGTTCTCATGGCAGCCGACGCACGCCACGTTCTCGCCCGGCTGGACGTACGTGACGCTCCGCATCGTCTGGTAAGCGAAGCCATCGGCATCGAGGGCCTGGAACAAGATCGGGCGCCGCGCCGGCACGGTGAACCGCGCTGACCCGTCCGGCTCGACCGGCACCGTGCCCAGAATCGCCCGGCCGTTCTCTTCTCCCGCCAGGCCGATCGGCGGCGCGCCGGCCACGTGGGTCGTCTTGGGAAAGATCTGCACGATGCGCAGCTCGCGGATGTGGCCTCGCGCGAGGTTGCCGAGCCCCTGAGTGACGTCGATGAGCGTCATTTCGCCGGTCTCGGGGGCCTTGCCCTCGGGCAGGGCGCTGGCCAAGACCGGCGGCACGGGGCGGGGCTGGATCGGGCAGGCGCTTTCGCAGCCGATCTCCAGGTCGCGGTACAACAACTCGCGGTCGCCTTGCCAGTCGAGCAAGTACAGCCCCAAGGCGTTCGGCTCGTTGGCGCCCGGCTCCCAAACCAGAGGACGCGGGCTGTAGGAAACGAGGTAGTACCGTTCGGAAAGCGGCCATGGCGATGCGTAATACTCGGAGATGTTCCTCCCCTCGGCCTCGGGAAAGGGGATCTCCGGCGTGATCCGCGTGATCGCCTCATGGCCGTCGCGAGCCACCGTGGGATCGACCACGGCGATCGACCCTGCCGTGATCGAATGGTGCGCCGACGCCGTGAACAGGAACTTGGTGGACCCGGGAATCGGCTTGGCCTGAAACGCACAGTGCGGCGCGGGGGTCGCGTTGCCCCACAGGGCGAACGGGTTCGTGCCGTCCGGCCTGGTCGCCCAGAGGTTCTGGTGCGTGACCGCGTCGCGGTCGATGTAATCCCACCGGCTGTAGACGATCATGCCCGAGTTCGACACCACGGGAAACCACTCGTTCGTGTCGTGGAACGAAAGCGTGCGGAGATTCGACCCGTCGGCCTCCATGCGGTGCAGAGTATAGACGTGCCACCGCGGGCTGAACTGTCCGCCAAAGCACCGCGCATAGCCGCGCCGCCGCGTCGAGCTGAAGGCGATGCCGCCGTCGGGCAGATAGGTGGGCATGAGGTCGTCGTACGGCCCCTCGGTAAGCTGCCGAAGGTTGCTGCCATCGATCCCGACCTCGTAGATGTGATAGAAGCCGTCGTCCACATCGTTGGCCAGGCCATTCGGGTCGCGGCTTTCGCTCGTCACGCGGACGAACGAGAAGACCACCCGGCGCGCATCGTACGAAAGACGCGGCTCCAGCATATTGCCGCAGGCGAGCTTGCCGCCGGTGAGGTCGCGCGCGCGAAGCGACCAGCCCGGTTCGTCGAGCACGTACAGCCCGCCCCCAGCCCTGGCACGCCATCCGTAGTACTGCATCACGAGATGGCTGTACGACGTGGGTACCCGTTTGGCGAACAAGAGGCTGCCGAACCCCAGAAGCGGGTTGGCCAAGGCCACGCGACGCTTGAGGCTGCGCACGCGGCGCCACAGGTCACGACGCTCGCCGAGCGACCGCCCAGGCCGTTGGGCTGCCTCGGCAAGCTGGTCGAGTTCGGCTGCCTCGGCCGCGAGGAATTCCGCCGGCCGGCCGCGGCGCAGGTCGGCCAGAAGGGTCCGCGTCTTGGCAACGTGCCGGCTCGCGGCTTGCGCATACGACTCGGGCGTCTCGACGATGCGGTCTTGCTGCCGCCAGTCGGCCTGCACGAGAAGCCACAGTCCGAGTTCGGGGACGCGGACCGGCCCGGCGCTTGGCGACGAAGGCCCTGCCGCGTGCCGGAGCCCCGCGACCAGCGCGGCCCGAAGGTCCCCGAGCCCAGCGGCGGCCTCGCGCGAGACGGCTTGCTCCAGGGCACCCAGACCATGAAGCCAGGTCCCGCGGTAAGCCATCGCGAGAAGCGCCGGCAGGCGCAAGGTCGCGCCGGGCGGAAGGGTCCACGGCTTGCCCGCGTCGCCAACCCGCCACCGGAGCGTCAGCCTTCCCTCGGAGGTCCACTCGGCCGAAAAACGCCACGGCATCGAAGGCGACATGGCCAGGGCGATGCCGCTCTGGTCTGGTCCGTCGGCGACCACGATCCACGGCAAGGCGTCTCGATCATCGAACACCGCGGGCTGGTTCGGCTCGGGCGCCAGCACGCGAAGAGTCAAGTCCTTGCCCAGCGCGTACACCCGCGGCAGACCGCCCGGCGTGCCACCGTCGGTCTCCATCTCGTACGACCAGCCGCCATCGCCTTGGGACCTGGTGGAAAACGCCTTCGATGCCTGGAACGTCTCGCCGTCGGCATAGCGCAGTACGGGGTCCCAGCGGATCGTGTCGCAGTAGATCAAGCCGCGCTTGTGAACCACGAACCGTAGGGCGTCTC
>DYLT01000027.1 GCA_020721945.1 Blastopirellula marina | reverse complement strand
TGCCCGTCTGGTCGGCCGACGAGAAGGTCGCGGCGCCTGCGGTGGAGAAGCCCGGCGCGGAGAAGCCTGCGGTGGAGAAGCCTGCGGTGGAGAAGCCCGGCGCGGCCGCGCCCACCGCCCCCGCGCCGGGGGCCGTTCCTCCAACCCCGGTCGTTCCGGATACGGCAAGACAAGGCGAGCACGCCAAGCCCAAGTTGTTCGCTCCCTTGACGTCCTTCCCTTGGGGCGAGCGCATCGCGTTGGTCCTCGTGCTTGGCGTGGCCATTGCGGGGTTGGTGTACGCGGGCATGTTGGTCAAGCAGGTCCGCAAGGCCGACGAGGGCACTCCCAAGATGCAGGAGATCGCCTCGGCCGTACGCGAAGGGGCCGATGCCTATCTCTGGGCCCAGTTCCGCAAGATCGGGCCGCTCATCGTGCTGATTACCATCGGGCTGTACTTCTCGAAGCGGGGCGGCGAGGAGATTTTCGCGTGGGGCCGGGCCGGCGCCTTTCTGGTCGGCTCGCTGTTTAGCTGGTGCGTGGGCTTCGTGGGCATGAAGCTCGCCACCACCGGCAACCTCCGCGTGGCCGCGGCCGCCAAGCGTAGCTACGGCGAGGCCATGCAGTTGGGCTACCGGACGGGCACGATCACCGGGATGCTGACCGACGGCCTCGGGCTATTGGGCGGCACCTGCATCTTTTTGATCTACGGCGAGCAGGCCTACGAGGCCCTCTTGGGCTTCGGTTTCGGCGGCACGCTGTTGGCCCTGTTCATGCGGGTCGGCGGCGGCATCTACACCAAGGCGGCCGACGTGGGCGCCGACCTGGTGGGCAAGGTCGAGGCAGGGATTCCCGAGGACGACCCCCGCAATGCCGCCACGATCGCCGACAACGTCGGCGATAACGTCGGCGACTGCGCTGGGATGGCAGCCGACATCTTCGAAAGCTACGAGGTGACCATCGTCGCCGCGATGATTCTCGGCCTGGCCAGTTTCGGCCACAAGGGCGTGATCTTCCCCTTGCTGGTCCGCGGCATCGGCGTCTTGGGCTCGATCATCAGCACCTACACGGTGAAAGCCGGCCCGAACGATACCTCCGACACCGCCTTGAAGAGCGTCCACCGCGGCTTCTGGATCGGGTCGCTGATCTCGATCGCGGGGTTCTTCCTCATCGGCCTGGTCTACCTGCACTTCGACCAGGCCTATTTCAAGGAGTACCCGATGGCGGCCTCGGGCTTTCCGGGCAACAACCCGGGCGCCTTGCCCGCATGGGCCAACTTCGGCATTTCGGGCCTTGACATGCGGCCCGCCTTGACCTGCCTCATCGGCGTGTTCCTGGCGATCGCCCTGAACAAGGTCACCAGCTACTACACCCACACCTCGCACAGCCCCGTCAAGACGCTGGCGCGAAGCTGCCAGACGGGCCACGCGACGAACATCATTCAGGGGTTCGCCGTGGGGTACGAGAGCACGGTGGCGGCGCTCCTGGTGATTGCCGGGGCCATCGTCCTTTCGGTGCTCTGTTATTGGGGCACTCCTCCCGTGTTCATCGCCTTCGGGGTGGCCATGACCGGCATCGGAATGCTCACCCTGACCGGCAACACGATCTCGATGGACGTCTTCGGCCCCGTGGCCGACAACGCCAACGGCATCGGCGAGATGGGCTACGACAAGGAGGAGATGGGCGAGGAGAATTACAAGCGGGCCCGGCAGATTTTGGCCGACCTCGACGCCGTGGGCAACACCACGAAGGCCGAGACCAAGGGCATCGCCATCGGGTCGGCCGTGATCGCGGCCGTCTCGCTCTTCGCCAGCTTCATTGCCGTGATCGCCGTGGGGAGCGAGGACCGCATCAACCAGATGAGCACCAGCCAGTACTTCGAGCAGGCCGGCAAGCTCACCGTGGCGGAGCCGCTGGTGCTGGTGGGCTTCTTGATCGGCGGCGCCGTGCCGTTCTTGTTCAGCTCGATGCTGATCCGGGCGGTGGGCCGCGCGGCGTTCTACATCGTCAACGAGGTCCGGCAGCAGTTCAAGGACCCGGGCATCATGGCCGGAACCAAGAAGCCGAACTACGGGCGCGTGGTCGATATCTGTACCTCGGCGGCCCAGGCCGAACTGATCGGGCCAGGGCTCTTGGCCATCCTCGCGCCGACCGCGGTCGGCTTCCTCCTCGGCCCGTACGCCCTGGGCGGGTTCCTGGCCGGAATGATTCTCGTCGGGCAGCTTTTGGCCGTGTTCATGGCCAACGCCGGCGGTGCCTGGGACAACGCCAAGAAGATGATCGAGGACGAGCCCCGCACCGCGACCACCGGCAAGGGTAGCGAGAAGCACAAGGCCGCCGTCACCGGCGACACGGTGGGAGACCCCCTGAAGGACACCGCCGGACCGGCCATCAACCCGCTGGTCAAGGTGATGAACATGGTCAGCCTCTTGGGATTGGGCCTGGTGTTGTCGTACAACGTGATGGGAATCAACCCCGCGAATCCGGCGGTCGGTACCGTGTGGCAGATCGGCGCGGCCGTGGCCATCGTCGCGGTCCTGTTGATCCTCTGGGCCGTGCGCAAGAGCAAGCACGAGACGGCCGAGATGCGCGACATCGTCGGCCAGGTCGAATGACCTTCCCCCAGCCTTAGGGGGCGGTTTGCCGAATCCCCACCAGACGCGTGCGAAGCCCACGGGTCGCGGCCCGTGGGCTTCTTTTGCGCGCTGCCCCTGGTGCGGGGCGCGGGCGGCGTCGGGCCGCCGGAGTCTGCAGTCGCGAACCGGTCGGCCGGCGCTTCCACGCGGCGTCGCGCGGGTCTAGAATACATGGAAGTCGTACTAGCCCCCCGCCTTTGAACGAGAGGACGCTTGTGGAGGTGGAGATCGAATCTGCCGGCGACCCGGCGCCCGAGCCCCCGGCTCTGCGGCGCGCGCTGGCCGCGGCCCGCACCGCCCAGGAGAACCGCGCGCGCGACATTGCCATCCTCGACATGCGCGAGCTGACCACGATGTTCGACTACTTCGTGATCGCCACGGGCACGAGCCGGCGGCAGTTGCACGCCATCAGCGAAGAAATCGATCGCGTGCTGGAACACGAACTGGGCGATCGGCGTCTGGGCATCGAAGGCTACGAGGAAAGCCGGTGGATCCTTCTCGATTACGGCGACCTGGTCGTTCACCTCTTTGACGCCGAGACCCGCGATTACTACGCTCTGGAAGACCTCTGGGGCCGGGCCAGGCGGGTACCGTTCCCGGCACACGCCTCCTCAGTTTCGTAATGCGAGGGCCTCAGGATGAGTCTTCTCGCTGAACTCCGCGCCCGTTTCCACCGCGCCCTGGCCGGTTGGGTCGAGGATCCCGCAGCGGTGGCCGACCTGCTGGCGCTGGTTCGCCGCAGCCAGGACCCCCGATTCGGCGACTACCAGGCGAACCTGGCAATGCCGCTGGGCAAGCGATTGGGTCGTGCGCCCCGCGAGGTCGCCGCCGAGATCGTCGCCCGCCTCGACGTGGACGACTTGTGCCATGCGCCGGAGATTGCCGGGCCGGGCTTCATTAACCTGCGCTTGCGGGACGAAGCGCTGGCCCGGCACCTGGGCGCGGCGGTCGGCGATCCGCGCCTTGGCGTGGATACGACGCCCGTGCCGCGGACCTATGTCGTCGATTATTCGGCCCCGAACGTCGCCAAACCCATGCACGTCGGGCACATCCGCTCGACGGTGATCGGCGACAGTCTGTGCCGCATGCTCCGGTTCGTGGGACACCGGGTGATCGGCGACAACCACCTTGGCGACTGGGGCACACAGTTCGGCATGATCCTCTACGGATGGAAGCGGGGCCTGGTCGATCGGGCGGCCTACCACGAGGACCCCGTGCGCGAACTGGCCCGGGTGTACCAACTTGTCCATGCCATCGCCACGCGCTGGGCCCAACGGCGCGAGCTGCCCGAGCACGAGGCGACTCTGGCGCGGCTTCGCCAGGAGGAGCAGCGTCTGGCGGCGTTGGCGCCCAAGGGCCCTAAGGAAGCCAAACAGCGCGACCGGGACCTGGCCAAGGTCCGCGCGGCCATCGCGGAAACCGAAGCCCACGTGGTCGCCGTGCGCGCGGCGTGGGACGAGGGTTCGACCAGCGACCCGCTCGCCGCCATGGCGCGCCAGCACGAGGACGCCGATCTGGAGGTCCTCCGCGAGACCGCGCGCCTGCACGACGGCGACCCGGAGAACCGGGCCATTTGGCGCGAAATCCTGCCCCCGTGCCGCGAGGCCATCGAGGCGATTTACCGTCGCCTGGGCGTGACGTTCGATTGCACCTTGGGCGAGAGCTTCTACCATGACCAACTCGCCGGGCTGGTCGAGGAGCTGCTGGCCCGGGGCATCGCCCGGGAAAGCGACGGGGCGATCTGCATCTTTCTCGAAGGCTACGACGTGCCCATGATCGTGCGCAAGCAGGACGGCGCGTTCCTCTACGCCACGACCGACCTGGCCACGGTGCGCTACCGCATGGAGACGTGGCAGCCCGACGCGATCCTCTATGTCGTCGACCACCGGCAGAGCCTCCATTTCGAGCACCTTTTCGCGGCGGCGCGGCGCATGGGATACGCCAACGTGGAGCTGGCCCACGTGAGTTTCGGCACGGTGCTTGGCAAGGATGGCCGGCCCTTCAAGACCCGGGCGGGTGACACGGTGGGCCTCGAGGGGCTTCTGGACGAGGCGGTCCGCCGCGCGCGCCAGATCGTCTCGGCCAACGACGACGCCAAGCCCGATGGCCCCGAGCTTTCGCCCGAGGACCGCGACCGCATTGCCGAGGTGGTGGGCCTCGGAGCCCTGAAGTACGCCGACCTTTCGCAGAACCGCACCAGCGATTACGAGTTCGACTACGACAAGATGCTGGCCATGAACGGCAACACGGCCACGTACATGCAGTACGCCTACGCGCGCGTGCGCAGCATCTTCCGCAAACAGCACCTCGACGCGGGCGCGCTGTGCGCCGACCGAACGCCGATCGTGCTGGCCACGCCGGCCGAACGGGCCCTGGGCCTCGAATTGCTCCGCTTCGGCGAGGCGATCGATCTGGCGCTTGCCGATTACCGACCGAACCTGCTGACCAGCTACCTCTTCGACCTCGCCAACCGCTATTCGACGTTCTACGAACACTGCCCGGTGCTCAAAGCCGAAAGCGAATCCTTGCGCAAAAGCCGCCTTCTCTTGTGCGATCTGACGGCCCGCACGATCCGCCAGGGGCTTGACCTGTTGGGCATCGCGGTGGTCGAGAAGATGTGACTACGTTCCGCCGGACGCGCTGGCCGTGGCGGGTGACTCGGCAGGGGCCGTGGCACTTGGCGTAGCACCGCTGGGCGTGTTCGCGATGAACTCGCCGGTCTGATTGTCGTATAGCCAGCCCTCGGGGCCCCCGACCGCGCCGCTGAGCGGTTTGCCCGAGGTTTCGACGCGCACGTCGCTGGATTTCATGATCGGATTCGTGGGGAACTGCCGCACGTAGGGCCGCAAGTCGTTCTTCAAGTCGTCGGCGGTCCCCGCTTCGCCTGGCAGTTGGCTCTGGTTCATCGTGGCATACAGGTCGATCGCGTCGCGAATCGTCTTGACCGAGTAGTCGACGGTCGTCTCGTCAGCCCGGTCCACGGCGGTCCAGACGCGGGGAATCGCAATCGCGGCGATGATGCCCAAGATCATCACCACCACCACGAGTTCGACCAGAGAGAAACCGGTTCGACGGTTCATGCGATGTCGAGCAGGGGGGGAATGGCCGCAGAAACCCAGGACCTCGAGCGACGCCTGCCCGCGCTGAAATATAGCTCCTGGCGAGGGTTGTATCTGCCGGGGACCGACCCCGGTCGCACACCGTGCTCGGCCGGTCCAAGGAGCATGGGAGCCGTCGTCCCTCGTCACGGGGCCCGGGATGAGATTTGGGCGATTGGCCAAGGCAACGACGCCGGAAAAGACGCCAAGCCCGTTGCGTTCGGCCAGCGAGGCGGTGCAGAGCAAACCACACGTCCCCCATGCAGTGGCAAATATTTCCCACCCGCCGAGGCTATCTTTTCCGGCTGGTAATTTCGTAGCTCCGCCAAGGCACCGAGATCCGCAGATCGATGTCGGTTCGGCACGAGCCTCCTGGCAGGGGGGTGTGCATATCCCTCGACGTCTTCTCGTGGCCGCTGCCAGTTTGGCGGGTCGGTGGGTTGGTTGGCTGCTTGGTTGGTTGGCTCGAAAGCGGCCACCCCGTGGTCGCGTTGGTGGGTCGTACCGACGCCACGGGGCCGGTCGCGGTCGAGGGCAAGGGCGAGTTCTTAGCCGAGGGCGCATGCGAGGCGATCCTGCGATGGACCGTTCGGTTCGAATACGCCCGGACCGCGCCGGTCGCGTTCGTCAGGGACGACGAGGCCAACCGAAGAAGGTCCGCCCATGCGACCGCCCTGGACCCTACCCGACGTGTGAGGGGGAGACTCTCGACAGCGATGCTTGTTCCAAGTCTCTTCCGCTACAGCATTTAGGCTTGGCTTCGTACCAAGCGAAGGCGAATCCCCTTGCGTGCTCCTCTCTAGCCTGCCTATACTAGAGGGGTGGGCACACATCTCTAGGAGGTAGGCTGATGAGTTTCTCCTCGCTGGAAGAGGCCATTCGCACCAAGACCGCCAAAGTGGGGGTGGTTGGACTGGGCTACGTGGGCCTCCCGCTGATCCGGGCCTTTGTGGGCGCGGGTTTCTCCACGCTGGGCTTCGACGTGGACCAGTCCAAGATCGATCGTCTCAAGGCTGGCCAGAGTTACATTGCCCACATTCCGTCCCCGTGGATCGCCGAGTGCGTGGCCAAGGGGGCGTTCCAGCCCACAGTCGACATGAAGCGTCTGGCCGAGGCCGACGCCATTCTCATCTGCGTGCCCACGCCGCTGAACGAAAGCCGCGATCCGGATCTCCAATACATCGAAGTCACGGCCCGGCAGATTGCCGAGGTCCTGCGGCGCGACCAACTGGTCGTCCTCGAGAGCACGACCTATCCGGGCACGACGCGCGACGTGGTGCTGCCCATTCTGGCGTCGACCGGTCTGAAGGTCGGGGAGGATTACTTCCTGGCCTTCAGTCCCGAGCGGGAAGACCCGGGCAACCCGACCTACTCGGCGCACTCGATTCCGAAGGTCGTGGGCGGCATCGAGCCGCGCAGCGGACGCCTGGCCGAACTGCTCTACGGCCACGCGGTGGTCCGGGTCGTGCCGGTGTCGAACTGCGAAATCGCCGAGGCCTGCAAGATTCTCGAGAACACCTACCGCTCGGTGAACATTGCGATGGTCAACGAGCTGAAGATGCTGTTGGACCGCCTGGGCATCGACGTCTGGGAGGTGATCGAGGCCGCCAAGACCAAACCCTTCGGATTCCAGGCGTTCTACCCGGGACCGGGCCTGGGCGGGCACTGCATTCCCATCGATCCCTTTTACCTCAGTTGGCTTGCGCGCAGGCACGGCATGCCGACCCGGTTCATCGAGTTGGCCGGCGAAATCAACACGAGCATGCCGCAGTACGTGATCCATAAGGTGATCGAGGGGCTCAACGACGCGCGCAAGCCGTTGCGCGGAAGCAAGGTCTGCGTGTTGGGAGTCGCCTACAAGAAAGACGTGGACGATCCCCGCGAGAGCCCGTCGTTTGTGCTGATGGAGCTATTGCTGGCCGGAGGGGCCCAACTCAGCTATAACGACCCGCACATCCCCAGGCTGCCGCCGATGCGGCACTACAAGGTGCCCGACCTGACGAGTTCGCCGCTGTCGGCCGAGTTTCTCGCGGCGCAGGACTGCGTGCTTGTCGCCACGGACCATTCGGCTTACGACTACGACTTCATCGTGCGCCACGCGCCTTTGGTGGTCGACACCCGCAATGCCACCAGGCACGTGCGCGAGGGACGCGAGAAGATCCGCAAGGCCTGAGCGCTTGCAGGTTGCGCGCGCCACGTCGGTCGGGCGGGCTTATCGCGGGTGGGCAGGGGTTTGCGTCGCTGCCGGAGCGGCCGCCCCCGAAGTCGGCGTGTGAGGACAAAGGCGGCCCTGGCGGATCGTGCCCAGCGGCACGGGCCGGGCATTGCTCCCTAGGCCGTCCCAACGGACCGCGCCGCATTCGCCCTGCCAGGGCGAGAGTTCCCGAAGGGCATCGGCGATCCGAGCGCGGTTCAACCCGGCGTTGCGCACCGCGTCGGCGATCAGCTTCACCGCGTCGTAGGTGCATGCGGCGGTGTAGTCGGGCGGGTGGCCGCACCGTCTGGCGAAATCCTCTGCGAAACGGCTCGATCGCGGCAAGTACAGAAGCGGGAACACGGCGCCCTCGGCATCACGGCCGGCCGCCTCGAGAAACGCCCGGCGCCCGAAGGCCGGGCCGCCGAACAACCGCCCTGCGTACCCGGCCTTGCGCAGCGCGGCGACCACGGCGGCGCTGCGCGTGGCCCCGGCCACGATGACCACGGCGGCCGGCTTCGCGTCGAGGACCTTGGCCACGACCTCGGGCACATGCCGCTCGGAAGGACACACATACTGCCACTGCGCCTGGAGCCGAAGTGCCGTACCGGCGCGATGGAATTCCAGGACGAATTGCCGCGCGTCGTGGTCCTCGCCCGAGATGATCCCGAAGGGCCCTCCGGCAAGAACCGACGCCAGTTCCGCGGCCAGAGGCGGGGCCTGAAGGTGGTCGCCGGGCAACATCGAGAACATCCACGGCACGTTGGCCAGGTTCGCGGTGCGGTCGGTACTGCCGGGGCTCACTAGCGGAAGCCGCGCTTTGGCAACCACCTGTTCCGCCAGATGCGTGGTGGTGCCGTCGGGGCCGCCAAGCACCGCCCACACCTGTTGCCTGTAGACCATGCGCGTGACCTGCGTCGCGCCGTCTTTCCACGGCTGGTCGGACCAGCCTGGGACCAGTCGAAAGGGCGTGCCGCGATATCCACCCTGGCGGTTGACCTCCTCGAGGGCCAGTTGCGCGGCCCGCCAGGCATCGCCTCCCTCGCGGTCGGCCGGATCGCTCGGGCCGAAGTACCCCAAGAGCACCTCGGCCACATCGGTCGGCTCGGGCGTTTCGCGTCCCGGTCCGGCATACTCGGTCGCTCGGGAACGCGCGTCGAAGAAGGGCTTCTCCTTGGTGCGGGGCCCAGGCGAGTCGGCCGCGCGCCCCACGCCACAAAGCGCCACGACCGCGGCAACGAGCAGGGCAAGTCCCTTCGGCATCGGCATCGGAACCTCTCGGCACATCGCGCCGGTCGCATGGACCTGACGTCTTCGGCGGGCGTCGTACCGCGCTGGTCGGCGTTCGCCCCAGCGCCGCCGGCCGACTAGCGGTCCAGCACCTGGCGCGTGTTGTAGGTGCGGCGGTACCGGCGCGTGGCGTCGGTGTCGGGATAACGCTGGTCGGACGGGTACGGGTAGCCACGCATGGCGTGGAACGGCAGCGGCTCGACCGTGTCGCCGCACGCCGTGTACAAGTCCATGTCCTTGCAGTAGCTGTCGGTCTTCAGGAGGAACGATCGGCGGTGTCCCGGCGGAACCGGGGCGAGCGCCGCAGCCGGGAATCGAAGCGTCAACTCCTCCCCGGGCCCCATGATCACGAAGCCGTCGTCGGGTTTGGACAACAGTTCGGTCACGTCGCCGAACCGCGTGTAAAGGCCCGGCATCCGCTTCCAAGGCACGTAGCGATCGACGTTCGAGTAGTCGTAGAGGTTGGGCCTGCGCCCGTCGGGCGAGTACTCGCGAGGATAGCCGAAGCAGTGCAGGTCGGCACGGTGCGCGGCAACCTCTTGGACGGTCGCCGGCGCGCCGAACGCGACGGCCAGAAACGCCCGATCCCAGTACAGCTCCATGTTGCTCGAGATACGGAACCTGCGGTCGGTGGGCAAGACCTTGCCGCTTAGGTCGAGGGTCATCCAGTGCTGGAGCCCCGCAGGATAGCCGACCTCGTGGAACAGCTCGACCCAGCGGCCATCGCGGAAGACTTCGACGCTGGGGGCTTTCAGGTGCAGGCCCGCTTGGGCCGCGGCATAATTCGTCGACGAGTAGCCGTACTCGACCCAACCGTTGAGCACCAGGACAAGTCGTCCGCCCTCACCCCAGACCCCTGGCCCCCGCCTTCCCTCAGGGGAGATCTCCGGTCGAGCGGAGGGCGCGCTCGAAAGACCGCGTCCCCGCGCGGACGACCGCGCCGAGGCCAGCCGGTCGCCGAAATCGAGTTCCACCGCGTGCTCCTTGGCAAAGCCGTGGAAGCGGTGGTCCGGCTCGGTCGCACCGGCATAGCAGCGGTCCACGTGGCGAAGGGCCTCGGTGACATCCTGCCCGCGATGGTCGATGGCCCGGATCGGTTCGATCGGTTCGCGCACGCAGAACACCTCGAACTCGGGTGGTGGCACGCTGACGGCCATCATCTCGTTCGGATAGACCTCGGTCCCCTCGGGATGGTCGATGGCCAGGAGCTTCGCCTCGTCGAAGTACACGACCTCTTCGAGCGGTTCGAGCACCTGGAGGACGTAATCGCCGCTTTGGGGCTCCAAACGCGGGATGGGCAAGTACTCGGTCGGATCGGGCGGGGCGTACTGGCCCGGCGCCACCAGATAACCCAGTCCACCCATCCCTCCGAAATCCGAGATGAACTCGAACCGGCTGCCGTTCCAGGCGAACAGATGGGGGCAGGAGGAGGGCTTGCGTTCGATCTCGGTGAGCTTCTCGACCCGGCCTGCGGCCAAGTCGAGTTCGGCCTGGAGGACGGCGTCGGGCCAGAGGATGCGGAGCCATTGGACGTCGGGATTGGGCCCCAACCCGAAGTGGACCCGAAGCGGCGGCATGGCCGTGGCCCCAGACGGCGTCCCCACGGTAAACTGCTCGACCACCGTGCCCGACTTGACCTCGACCCGCGCCCCGATCGCCGAGTAATTCGATCGGCTTTTTTTCCCGCGCTCTTCGGTGCCGACCAGATCCAAAGCGAGGTGGCGGCCACCCTGGGTCGTGTTTTCGATCCACTTCGGCGATTCGTTCATTTCGGCCAGGAAGAGGTCGCACTTGCCATCGTTGTTCCCATCGGCGATCACGCAGATGGCATCCCCCTTGGTCTTGATCGCCGCCAAGAGGTTCCCGCGATCGACCTCGGCCGCGTCGAGGAACCGGGCGTTCGGCCAGTCGTTCAGCAGGAGCACGGGGCCTCGCGAGCCATCACGGCGATGGGCATCGGCGATCACCAGGTCGAGGTCGCCGTCGTTGTCCATATCGGCGAACTGGCCGCTGGTGCCCCCCAAGCGGGTCCAGCGCGCGGCGAAGTCCTTGTCGGGCTCGAACTTCCAGCCACCGCGGTTGAGATAAAGATGGACTTCCCCGCCCGTGAAAATCAGCAGGTCGCGGCGCGAGTCCTTGTTCGGATCGCCGGTGGTCGCGCCGACCGCGCCGGAGGCGGCCACGCCCATCGGTCCGGCCTCGGCAAGGTGAAACCGCCCTACGCGGTCGTTCACCCAGGCGATCGGGGGCTTGCCGGCCGGGAAAAACATCAGATCAAGGTCCCGGTCGCCATCGAGATCATCGTAGACCACGGCGGCCAGCGCGGTCTCGGGCAGGGCCACCCCCGACTTGGCGGCCACCTCGGGGTATGTGCCGTCGCGATTGTTGTTATAAAGCTTGCTGGCCGCGGGCTTTGCATCGCCGGTGGCCGGGATCGAGCCGCTCGCAAAGCGGAGCGCCAAGAGGTCCAGGTCGCCGTCGCAATCGAGGTCGATCAATCGGGCGCACGAGGTCAAGTGCGGCTCGGCAGCGGCCACCGGGGTCTTGGGCGCGGCGAACTTGCCCTTGCCGTCGTTGAGCAACAGCAGGTCGTCGCCCGCCCGGCCCAGCCAAAGATCCAGGTCGCCGTCGTTGTCGACATCGCCCAGGCAGGGCGAGGTGACTCGGTCGGCCAACGACTCGCCCCGCGAGAATCCCCCCTTGCCGTCGTTGAGCCACACGGCCGCCGTGCCGTTGTCGTTCAGACCGCACAGCACCAGATCCAGGTCGCCGTCGCCGTCGAGGTCGCCCACCGCGATGCCGGGCAAACCGATCTGGCCACCTTGCCACTTCCAGGGCTTCATGGGGGCGTCGAGCGTGCGGACCTCGGGCGAGAAGAGAATTCGCGGGCCCGGCGACTCGGGGCGCGGCACTGGAAACCCCTCGGGCCCCAGGGCCAGGTAGTACTTGCCCGACGACGAATACTGGTTCCCTACGGTGAACGCTTTGCCATCGAGTTCGGCATCGCTGAGGGCCTTGAACCGCTCCAACAGCGGCACGGCTTTCTCGCGTTGTCGGCTCCGCTGGTACAGCGAGAACAAGCGGTAGTGGCTCGAGGCGAATCCCGGGTCGCGGTCGACCACCTGCTGGAGTAGCGCGGTGGCTTCGTCGTTTCGGCCGAGATTCGAAAGCACTTCGGCATACTTGTACCCCACGTACACGTCGTCGGGATCGGCCGCGTGGACCTTGCGGTAGTGCTCCACCGCCTGGTCCATCTTGCCCAGGTGCTGGTAGTACATCCCCAGCAAGAAGTTCGCGTGCAGGTGGTTGGGGTTGCTGGCCAGAATGTCTTCGCAGATCTTCCGAGCCTTGTCCAGCGAACCGTCTTTGCCTTCCATGTTGTAGTAGGCCAGCGCGAGATTGAACTGGGCCGCGGTCCAGCCGGGCACCATTTCGACGACCTGGGCGAAGGTCTGCGCGGCTTTGACGTAGTCGTATTGCTCGAGTCGGGCCGCCCCGCGATGGAACTCGGCCAAGGCCTTGGCGAGCGTCTCGGGGTCGCCGGAAATCGTCGAGGCCGTTTGGCCAGCCGGACCTTCGGCCGCCCCGGTGCCGGCAACCGGCGTCTTCTCCTTTGGCGTTACGGCATGATCGCTTGCAGCAGGACCGCCCCCCGCGGGAGCCGATCCCGGGACTGGCCCCTGCGCGTCTTGCCCCCGGCATCCCGAGAGCACCAAGACGCCTGCGCAAACCACGCCAAGAACCGCCGTGCCAAGCCTTGCTCGGGCGTACCCTTCCCGGGCCTCGCACCCCTCCGTTCGGTTACGCGCGCTGGCCATGCCAACTCCTTGTTGATTCGCTTGTCAAAAGGTGAGAAGATGAATATTATCTGGTTTGCAGAAAATCCACGCAATCGGGTCGAACTCTTCCTGCGCGAGAAACGTAGAAGGCACGACGCACCCGCGTTGCGATGGGAACAGGGAAGCGGGCCCTTTCATCGTGTCATCGTCGTCATGTCGCGGTTCTTCTGCCCTATTAGGGGGGGGCCATGTCGCTGTCGCGATCCTGTTGCCGGGGTTTCTCTCGCCAGCCAACCACCGTGTGCATTGCCCTGGTACTTACGTTGCTGGCGACGAGTCAGGTCGCTTGTGGGGTGGAAATCGTTTCAACGCGGGCGGCCCTGGGGCATTACCTGCTGGTGACCCAGATTCCGGCCGGCAGCGATGCCGAGCGGGCCGGCCCGAGCCCCGACGGCATGCGCCGGGCCGACTACGGCCAGGGCGGACGCATCGTGCTGGTCGCACCCGATGGTGCCGTGCGGCTCCTTACCCAGGGCTTCGATAGCGCCTGCGAACCCGACGTCTCGTTCGATGGCAAGCGATTCCTCTTTGCGGGAAAACGCACGGCCACCGATCGCTGGAATATCTTCGAGATGCTGGTCGACGGTTCCGGCGTGCGGCAAATTACCAAAGGCCCCGGGGATTGCCGCAGCCCAGGCTATCAGTCGACCCAATACGTCATCACGGCCTCGGAGCCTTGGTATCAGATCACGTTCGTCGGCACGGTTCCGGGCACGCTGAACGAGATCGGGCCTGCCCCGGCCACGGCATTATATTCCTGCAAACTCGACGGCACCGAGGTAAAACGCCTGACGTACAACCTTTCGAGCGACTACGATCCCGTCATTATGTGGGATGGGCGACTGCTCTACGCCAGTTGGCAGCGCGCTCGGCTCAGCCACGGGCTCTTGGGCCAGATCCGCATCTTTGGCGTCAACACCGATGGCGGCGACTACGCGGCCTACGTGGAACCGTCCGCCAAGCGGATTCAACACATGCCCTGTACCACCCCCACGGGGCAGGCCGTGTTTGTCGAGTGCGACCGGGCACTATGGGACGGGGCGGGAACCTTGGCTTGCGTCCAGTCCCGGCGCCCCTATCGCACCTACCGCGCCCTGTCCACCGAAGCCGACGGCCTGTTCCATAGTCCCTCGCCTCTTCCCGATGGACGAATCCTGGTCTCTCGCCGCGGCGCCGACGGCACCGGCACCCACGGGGTGTATCGCCTGGATCTTCACTCCGGTCGCCTCGAGCCGGTGTTCGACGACCCGGGCACGCACGATCTTCAGGCCAAGGCGGTCGTTGCGCGCGACGAGCCGGATGGACGATCCAGCGTCGTCAGCGAGGGCGATCCGCACGGCAAGCTCTACTGCCTGAACATCTATCAGTCGGACCTGAAGGACAAGACATGGATGTCGCCGGGCACGGTGAAGCGGCTCCGCGTGCTCGAGGGGCTGCCGCGCCGTGCCGGCGGGACCGCGTCGCCAGCACGCCCTGGCCAGCCCGCCGGCACCGAATACGGCACGCCCCAATTGGCGCTGCGCCGGATCTTGGGCGAGGCGCCGGTCGAGCCGGACGGGTCGTTCAACCTCGAAGTACCTTCGAACACGCCCATCGAGCTGCAAATCCTCGACGAACACGGGATGGCGTTGCGGAGTTGCGGGTGGGTCTGGGCCCGCAGCCACCAATCGCAAGGCTGCATTGGCTGTCACGAGGACCCGGAACTCTCGCCCGACAACTACGTGACCCAGTCGCTGGCCAAGGACTCGTGCCCGACATCGCCCCCGGTCGAGCAGCGGCGCGCCGTAGATTTTCGCCGCGATTTGATGCCGCTGATTGCCAAGAAATGCGCCGGCTGCCACGAGAAGGGCGGCGCGACGCCGTACCTCGATGCGGGGAAGGAGGTAGCCATCGGTCCGATCTCGATCACCTCGGCCCGCCGCACCTACGAGGCGCTCTTGGCCCCGGACGAGGGGGGCTGGCAGCGCACTGGCCGCGGCAAGTATGTGGACCCCGGTCAGGCGAGAACCAGTCCCTTGGTGTGGCACTTGTTCGGACGAAATACGTCGCGGCCGTGGGATGGCCCCGCGTGCCAAAGGCAGGCCAAGCCCATCGAGCCCGGCAAGCTGGAACCGCTGAGCGACGAGGAACGCCAGCGGTTTGTCGAGTGGATCGACCTGGGGGCGCCGTGGGAGAGCATATCGAAGTAGGGTACCGTGGACCGGTATGGTTTCTTTCGGCCGGGAGGCGAAGACGAGGGGGAAGTTCATGAGAGGTATCGCAGCGATCCTCGGGTTGGGGCTTGCCGTGGCTGTGGCGCGACCGGCGGTGGGGGCAGACCTGCCGGTGTTCACCGACATCACCGAGCAGGCGGGGATTCGCTTCAAGCATAGCATCGGCGATTTCAAGCTCAGCAACATTGTCGAGGGCACGGGCGCGGGCGCCTTGTTCTTCGACTTCGACAACGATGGCTGGCTCGACATCTACCTTGTCACCGGCCGCTGGCACGAAGACGTCAGCGACAATTTCGGCAGGCAACTGCGCGGCAAGCTCTCGAACCGGCTCTACCGGAACAACCACGACGGCACGTTCACCGACGTGACCGAGAGGGCGGGCGTGGGGGGCAAAGGGTTCAGTTTCGGGGCCTCGGCCGCCGACTTCGACCACGACGGCGACCTCGACCTGTACGTGCTCACCTACGGCGAAAACGAGTTTTACCGCAACGAGGGCAACGGCAAGTTCACCGACATCTCGAAGTCGTCGGGCCTGGCCGATCCCCGCTGGAGCCTCCACTCCGTCTGGTTCGATTACGACGACGACGGCGACCTCGACGTGTTCGTGGTCAACTACCTTGAATATGACAAGGGGAAGTTCCGCGCGTATTACGCGGCGGCGAACTACCCGGGCCCGTTGAGCTACCCCGGCCAACCCGATGCCCTGTATCGCAACAACGGCGACGGCACGTTCACCGAGGTGACCAAGGAGGCCGGGTTGTACAACGAAGAGGGACGCGGCATGGGGGTTACGCTGGCCGACTTCGACAACGATGGCCGGCCCGACCTCTATGTGACCAACGACGCGATGGCCAACGACTTGTTTCGCAACCTGGGTGGCGGCAAGTTCAAGGAAGAGGCCCTGGAGCGCGAGGCGGCCTTCGGCGAGTCGGGTCAGAACGTCTCGTCGATGGGCCCCTGCTTCGGCGATGTCGATCACGACGGCTGGCTCGACCTTTATGTCCCGGACATGGACTACGGCTGCTTGCTCATGAACCGCCGCGATCGGTTCGAAGACCGGACCACGGCGACCGGGCTGGCGGTGATTTGCGGGCAGTACATCGGCTGGGGGGGGATCCTCTTCGACTACGACAACGACGGGTGGATGGACCTGTTCATCGCGAACGGCAACGCCCATAACGAATATACGGAAAATCCCGTGCTGGTGCGCAGCGACGGTCAGGGCCGATTTATCGACGTGGCCCGGCAGTCGGGCACGTACTTCCAAAAGAAGTACGTGGGGCGAGGGGCGTCGTTTGCCGACTTCGACAACGACGGCGATTTGGACCTTCTGGTCGTCAACCTGAACTCGGCCCCCAAACTGCTGCGCAACGATGGCGGCAACCGCAACCACTGGCTGATGGTGGCGCCAAGAACCGCCGGCGGCAAGCGCGACGCCGTGGGAGCCCGGGTCACGGTGACGGCGGGCCCGTTGGTCCAGTTCCTCGACGCCTGCCCCACGCGCTGCTACCTTTCGCAGGGCGACCCGCGGCTCCATTTCGGCCTGGGCACGGCCACCAAGGTTGACCGGGTCGAAGTCCGCTGGCCCGATGGGAGTAAGTCCGAAGTGAAGGACGTGCCGGCCAATAAAGTCCTCACGATCGTCCAGCCGGCCGGGTGAAGTGGAGGGGTCTGATCATGCATCCTACGAACCGTCTTGTCGGAAACGGCCGACGCCTCGTGACAAGGGGTTGTCGCGCGGCGGTGTTCGTGGCCGTGGCGATTGCCATGGCCGCACCGGTCTGGGCCCAAGCGCGGCAACCGGTGTACCTCGGTGCCCGAGCGTGCGCGGAGTGCCACGACGGCAAGCCCATGGGCGACCAGTTCAGCATCTGGATGCGCACTCGGCACGCCAAGGCGTATACGAGCCTGGCCAAGCCCGAGGCCAAGCAGATCGCTATGCTCAGCGGCATCCCGGTCGAACCGCAAGAGTCGCCCATGTGTCTGGGCTGTCACGCCACCGGGGCCGACGCGGAAGACTGGGAGCGAGACGACGCCTTTTCGCTCAAGGATGGCGTGCAGTGCGAGAAGTGCCACGGTCCGGGAAGCGAATATGCCGACGCGCGGGTGATGATGAACCGCAAGCTGGCGATGTCGAAGGGCCTGATCATCCCTTCGCCGGACACCTGCCGGATGTGCCACCTCGAAAAGGGTTCGCACACGGCGGTCCTCCATCGCCCGCCAATCGACATCGAGGAGGCGATCAAGCAGATCGCCCATCCGACGCCCAAGGTCTGGAAGTACGACAAGCTCTCGATCCCGCCGCCGGCGCCCGCGGCCGCAGCGGCCCCGCAGGGCCAGCTCGAGCCCGTGAGCCTTCGCGCCAACGGCGGCAATGGCAACGCGGCGCCCAAGTACACTGGGTCGCTGGCCTGCGGCGCGTGCCACGCGGGCCGCGACCACGGGTTTCAGTTCAGCAAGTGGCGCGCCAGCAAGCACGTCGATGCCTACGCCAGCCTGAGCACGCCGGAGGGATGGCGGATCGCGGCGGAGATGGGCGTCCAGGGCGACCCCCGGACCAGCACCACGTGCCTGAAGTGCCACTCGACCGCCCACCGCGAGCCGGCCGGCGGCGTATTGGAGTCGTTCGCCGTCCAGGAGGGGGTCGGCTGCGAGGCGTGCCATGGGCCGGGCAGCGAGTACTCGCCCGAGGCCGTGATGAAAGACAAGACCGCGGCCGTCAACGCCGGACTCAAGACGATCACGAGGGAGACCTGCCTGGCGTGCCACGCCAATGCCCACGGCAAGCCGTTCGACTACGAGACGTCGCTGAAGGCCATCGCGCATCCGACCAAGATCCCTCCGTTGATCGAGGAGGTCCGGTACAAGACCCCGATCAACCTGGCCCTGCGCCCCGGCACGAACGAGATCTACGTCGCGTGCGAGGCGGCCCATACGGTGATCGTCGTCGACGCGGCCACGCGCCAGAAAGTCGCCGAGATCGCCGTCGGCGGCCAGCCCCAGGATGTGTGCTTTGCGCCCGACGGGCTGCGGGCGTTCGTCAGCAATCGGCTCGACGATACGGTGTCGGTCGTCGACGCTCGCGCCCGAAAGGTGGTGACCACGATCGCCGTGGGCGATGAGCCGCACGGCGTGATGACGGACCGGGCCGGCAAGCACCTGTACGTGCTGAACACCTTGTCGGACAACATCTCGGTGATCGACGCCAGCACCCTCAAGGAAATCAAGGTCCTCGCGGCCAGCCGTAGCCCCTGGTCGTTGGCGGTCTCGCCCGACGGCGCGCGAGTCTTCGTGACCAACAGCCTCTCACGGTTCGTGCCGTTCCGCACGCCGTCCATGTCGGAGGTGGCCGTGATCGACACGCAGCGGGCCACCGTCGACGACCGTGTGGTCCTGCCCGAAACGAATCTGCTTCAGGGCGTTGCCTGGCACCCCAGCGGCAAGTTCGCCTTGGTGACGATGCTGCGCACGAAGAACCTCGTGCCCATGACCCGGCTGACTCAAGGCTGGACCATTACCAACGGTTTGGGCATCGTGTGGGCCGACGGCCGGGTGGACCAGGTGCTCTTGGACGAGCCGGGCATCTCGTTCCCCGATCCCACCGACGTGGCGATCACCCCCGACGGCCGGATCGCCCTGGTCACCAGTTCGAGCACTGATCGCGTGGCGGTCGTCGACGTATCGAAGATGCTCGCGCTGCTGGAGTCGGCCTCGCCCGAGGAGCGGCAGAAGATCATCCCCAATCACATGGGCAAGTCGGCCGAGTTTCTTGTGACGCACATCCCCACGAAGAACAGCCCACGCGGCATCCTCGTCGACCCCGAGGGGAAGACGGCCTACGTGGCCAACGCCCTGGACGACTCGATCACGGTGATCGACCTGGCGACGTTCCAGGCGGTCGAGCGGATCGATCTGGGCGGTCCCAAGCAAATCACCAAGGCCCGCTATGGCGAGCGCCTGTTCAACAATGCGAAGATCACGTTCCGCCGACAATTCTCGTGCCATTCGTGCCACCCCGACGGGCATATCGACGATCTGACCTACGACATCGAGTCGGACGGCATCGGCAACGACCCGGTCGATAACCGAACGCTGCGGGGAATTCTCGATACGACCCCATTCAAGTGGGCGGGCACCAACCCGAGCCTCTCGCGGCAGTGCGGGGCCAGGCTGTCGGTGTACTTCACGCGCCTGGCGCCTTTTACGCCGGAGGAGCTTTCGGCGCTGGACCTTTATGTCTGCACCATTCCCAGGCCGCCGAACCGCTACCGGCCCCTGGGGGCCAAGCTCACCGACGCCCAGCGCCGCGGCAAGGCCCTGTTCGAGCGCACGCGCACCAACGACGGGCGCGAGATCCCCATCGAGAACCGCTGCACGACGTGCCATTTCCCACCGCTGTACACCGATCGGCGGCGGCATGATGTGGGCACGAAGTACTTCCTGGATAAAGCCTCGGAGTTCGACGTGCCGCACCTGAACAACATCTACGATTCGGCCCCCTATCTGCACAACGGAATGGCCGACACGCTCGAAGAAATCTGGACGCGGTTCAACCCCTACGATACGCATGGGGTGACCAACGACATGACCAAGGACCAATTGAACGACCTGATCGAATACATAAAAACCTTGTGAACCGAGGGACCGTCATGAGACATCGCGCATTCATCCTGATCGCCGTGTTGGCGACACCGATCGCCGCATGGTCGGCCGAGCCGGCCTCGCCGCCCGGGGCACAGGCCAAGGGCCTTCCCTACGTCTACACCAACTGGAAGCACATCACCAAGGCCGATGGGCTTCCCAACGACCACATCTTGGCCGTGAAGGCCGACGGTCCTCGGGTGTGGATCGGCACGGAGGGGGGCTTGGCCCGGTTCGACAAGCGGACCGGCGAGATCCGTAGCTGGGTCTACAAGGACGAAAACAAGGACGGCAAGGAAGACACCGGCGGCTTGCCCTGGAAGGTCATCACGGCCATCGACGTCGACCCCAAGACAGGCGACGTGTGGCTGGGACTGTTCGGCGGCGGACTGGCCCGATTTAGCGCCGGGCGATTCGACCACTTCCACCAGCTCAACAGCGGTCTGGTCAACGACGTGGTCTACGGCGTGGCCATCGAGAACGACAATGTGTGGGCAGCCACGACCGCGGGCGCCAGCCGCTACAACCCGAAAACCGGCCAGTGGACGATCTTCACCGAAAAGAACGCCCCCATGGAGGAGATCTGGAACTACGGGGTCGCCTACCACGACGGAAAGATCTACCTGGCCGTCTGGGGCAGCGGCTGCCTGGAATACGATGTGGCCACCGGGCGTTGGGAGGAGTACCTCGATCCCGACGGCGAGATGGAGATCGACCTGTACCGCGATGATGGCATCATCCACGTGATCGTCACCGGGGCCAGCCCGGTCGATGGCGCCCTGTGGGTTTCGACGTACTTCGGCACCTGCCGGTACGATGGGCGGCACTGGCGGGGCTTTTATGCCCACGAAACCGGGTTGCCCAGCGACTTCACCAACAACGTCAAGGCCCGAAGCGCCAACGAATGCTATTTCGCGCACGACAAGGGGCTGGGCGTGGTGGCCGACTTTCCCACTGAGAGCGTGGTGGCCTACACCCGCGACCCCAAGACCCTGCGGGGCGTCGCCCAGGTGTACCAGCACGGCAAGCACCTGTACACCGTGGATATGGAGCAGGGCGTCCCCCACAACTTCATTATCGCCTTGGACACCGACGGCAACGACACCTGGGTGGGCACCTCGAAGGGACTGGGCTGGGCGATCGGCACGGGCTACTATCCCGGCGTCAAGGAGAACCCCGAGTGGCTCTCGAAGGCCAAGCCTGCTCCGGCCGCCACGGCCTCGACGAAGTGAACCGTACGTCATGATTCCATGCGATCGATCCAATCCATGAGGCGTTGTATGCGATACCGAAGGTTCCTCTTTGCCGCGGCGATGCTCGCCGCGGCCGCCCTGGCCCGCGCCGAAAGCCCCAAGCCCGGCGATGCGAAGCCCGCCGATTGGCGTCCGCCCTTCGAGGTGGACGACGAGACCCTGAAGGTGCTCGACGAGACCTACCGTGCCGGGGCCTACGACACGCCGAAGCTGCCGCTGAAGACCGACGAGAACTACGCCCATACCCCGCGCGATGTCGAGCCCTTCCGCGGCACGCCACCCCACAAGCGGTACTTCCTGGAGCAGATGGAGTACACCGGGCCGGGCCGGGCGATTCCCGAACCGGCCGACGTGAAGACCGTGAAGATCGGGTTCATCGGCCCCATCGAGCCGACCGTCTCGGTGGCCACCGGCGGCAAAAGCCACGAAGAGGCCTTGGGCATTCCCATGCTGCGAGGCTGCCAGTTGGCCATTGAAGAGGCCAATGCCAAGGGTGGCTACCTGCGCCGCAAGATCCCCTTCGAGCTGGTCGTTAAGAACGACAACGGCTTGTGGGGCTCCTCGGGCAACGTGATCATCGACCTGGGGTATAGGGACGAGGTTTGGGCGATTCTCGGCACCATCGACGGCGCCAACAGCCACATCGCCATCCGCGTGGGGCTGAAGATCGAGATCCTCATGATGAACACGGGCGACACCGACCCCACGTTTATCGAGACCAACATCCCTTGGGTCTTCCGCTGCATCGGCGATGACCGCCAGCAGTGTTACCTCCTGGCCGACTACCTCTATCGCAAGCTCGGGTACAAGCGCGTGGCGATCATCCGGGCGAGTAACCGCTACGGGCGGTTTGGCGTGCGCGAAATCGGCGATGCCAGCCGGCGCATGCAAAACCCCATTCCCGTCGAAATGGCCTATCACCTCACGACCGAGGACTTCTCCCTCCAACTCGCGCGGATCAAGGCGAGCAAGGCCGAGGCCGTGGTGCACTGGGGCGACGCCGATCACGGGGCCAAGATTCTGAACCAGATGCGGGCGATGGGCATGAATCAGCCCTACTTCGCGTGCGACCGCTGCTGCTCGGACGAGTTCGTCAAGATCGCCGGGAAGAACGCCGAGGGTGTGGTCTGTGCCTACCCCTGGAAGCCCGACCGCAAGGACCCGAAACTCGACGCCTTCCGCGCCGCCTACCGCAGCCGATTCAACGCCGAGCCTGAGACGTATGCCGCCCACGCCTACGACGGCATGAACATGGTGCTCTGGGCCATCCAGGTGGGCGGCCTGAATCGAGCGCGCATCCGTGACGTGCTGGCCTACCGCACCAAGCCCTGGCCAGGCGTGACGGGCGACATCCAACTCAGCGCCGCGCTCAACGATATCGGCGACGTCTACCTCGCGCGGTACGAGGGGGGACGCTGGCATTACTATTCGCGCGAGGATCTCCAGATTCCTCGCGGTCCCCAGCGCGCGCCGGGCGATCACGGCGAGGCGATCGCCAAACACTGAGACTTCCCAGCCCGTCACCGGTTACCTCGGCGGCAAGCCCCGCCTTGACCTCGCTCGCCGACGGCGATTAGACGCAACCAAGGCGCCGTTGCCTGGCACGCGTTCCCAAGTCGGGAATCGCTCGCGTCCGCGGTTGCCTTAGTCCGGCCGTACTTGCGAGGGCAGGTCGTATCAAGGAGTTGGGTGGCATCGGCATTACGCTCGGGATCCCGGCCAGCGCCCCGGCCAAGGCCCTGCGGGCTTCGAACTTGCGCGACGAAACGCGCCTGGCCGTTCCGAACGACCGTTTTGCGGCGCGGGCGGTGTTCGACCGACTCGGCTTCCTCGCCAACCTCGCCCTCGTGTGCACGCACCTCAACGTGCCGCTCCAGATACGCATCGAGGCCCGAAACCTCGTCGAGGCCGGTCCGCCCGCCACTCGCTGGTCGCGCCTCGCCATCGCCAAGGTCGAAGGCGTGCCACTGGTCCCCGAGGAGGTCGCGCAGCAAGTCCGCCTCGCGCTGGATCGCCGGGAGGTCCGCGAGGCCCAGAGCCAGTTCCAAGAGCGGCTCGAAGACGCTTGGGAAGACCAAAAGCGCTAAATGGTGTTGCACGATTCTGGGAAATGCCGGAGCGCGGGCATCTTGCCCGCACCGATGCGGCCGAGACGGCCGCGTTCCAGGATCCCGCAAGTCCATTTAGAGATCGGCATGGAAGCAACGAGGGGGCATGGCGGGGCCAGGGGCTCGCGCACCCCCGCTGCCGGCTGGAAGGGATTGACATGGCGCGGCCCCCGTGTCAGGAGTAGTGGCGAGTAACGCTCCGTATCGACGCGCAGGCTCAGACGGGAGTCGACGATGGTGCCATGGTACTATCAGCTCGGGAACGAAGTGGTTGGGCCCGTATCGCGGGAGGATCTCCAACGCATGGTGGAGGAGGGAGAGATCCCCCCCGACCTCCCCGTGCGCGAAGGCACCGAGGGGCCGTGGACGGCCGCTTCGCAGGTGGAGGGTCTGTTCCGTGAGCCGGCGGGCCCGATCGACGCCCTTGCGTTGGACGAGTCCCCTGGGAGCGTTGCCGTCGAGGGGGTAGAGCCGCCCCCGGTCGAATCGGCCCGGAGCCGGGCGCGCTCGCCGCTGTCGTTGCGGCCTTGCACCGATTGCGGCGAGATGGTCTCGCAACACGCCGCCGCGTGTCCGAATTGCGGCCGGTCGTTCCGCGACATGTCGCTGGCCGTGCCTTACGGCGGCGAGCACCCCGTGCCGGTCTGGGTCTTCTTCACCCTCTTGGCCTTGGCGTTCATCGTCGCCAGCCCGCTGGGAATCCACTGGGCGGTCAACGGCGTGGCCCATAGCGCGTTGCGGGACGAAGGTGCCGCCAGCGCCATCGCCCTGTTGGTCGCGGCCATCCATACCGTCTCGATGCTCTCTTGCGCCTTGCTCGGTGGGGCGGTCGGTGCGCCGCGCATGGCGTATTGGACCGGCCTCTTGCTCGGTTTGTTTTTCGGGCCCTTGGGCTTGTTCGTGGCCCTGGCGATCGACAAGCGCCCTCAATGCCCGAACTGCTTCAGCCGGTTGGGCGGTTTGGCGCGGGAATGCCCTGGTTGCCGCGCGCGTCTGACCTGGACGCGGGGCGTCCGGTGGTATTGAGGGCCCGCGCGCCGGTCGCCGGCGTCGCGGCCGTCCGCGCGGAACGCCCATGCCGGTTTTTCCGGATGTTCCGCCTGAGTCTCCGGGTTTTCCTGGGGGCCGAGCGGTTTTTCGGCGGTGCGGGCCCTTCGTGGTCGTCCCCGTAGTGCATACATGAGTAGCACCCCGCCGCGTCGGGATGGGGCTGGCATTCGGTTTGGCGATCTTCGAAGAGGCCCCCATGACAGTTGCTGCAGGCTCCGCGCCCGCCATCGGTTTTGTCGCCGATCCCGTGCTACTGAAAGCGATCGTCCACGGCGTGGACAGCGCGCTGGTGATGTGCAATACCGCGGTCCGATGCGTCGGGGTTTCGGCGATCCCCAACCGCGATCCCGGAAGCGTCACCGGCTTGATCGGTGTGCACGGCGAGGTGTCTGGGTTCCTCACGGTGAATATGTCCGAGAAGATGGCCGTCACGCTGGTCAGCGGGCTGCTCCAGGACCAGTTCACCGCGCTGAGCCATGAGATTCTCGACGGGGTTGGCGAGATCACGAACATCCTCGCCGGAGGCGTCAAGAACGCCCTGACGAATACGCCGTGGGGATTCCGCCACGTGACGGTCCCTTCGGTGATCGTGGGCCAGAACTACCAGATCGCCTACGCCAAGGGGTTGCAGTACCTGGCCGCGACCTTCGAACAACAGGACCCCTCGCCGCTGTTGTTCGCCGACCGCATTCTCCAGGTGGCGATTTCGCTGATCAAGCTATGACGGCTCACTCGCGGTAGAACCGGTTGGCCACGAGGTGCTCGAGTCCCAAGAGGACCGCCACAAGGACGATCAACCAGGAAAACAGCTCGCGGCCCACGCGGCCCGTGCTTACGTCGAGTTCGATCTCGTCCTGGCTTCGGGCGATGCGTGGGGCCAAGGGGTCGAGGATCTTCGCCAGGTCGTCGTTCGAGACCCGCTCCAGGCGTGTCTGTTCGAACGGCAGGTTGACGCTGAAGCCGCGATCGACTCCGCTCTCGGTGCCGCCTGCCTGCACCCGGTAATTCCCCAGCCATTCGGTCGAGGCCACGGCCAGAGACGCTTGGGCCAGATCGGCCGCGAGCCGGACCTCGACGCCGTCGGGCTGGGTGAGCAAATACGAGCGGAAGGAGTGTTCTGGATTCAGCTCGAGCACGGCGGGTTCGCCGGCGAAATAGTTCAGCCGCTGCCCCCCGCCGCCGACCAGGTAGGCGGCCATCTCATTGACCACGACGAAGAAGGGCCATGCGTTTTCGCCCGACAAGAGCAGGCTCCAGGGATCCTGATTGGGGTTATCCGACACCGAGGTAGTGACAACCAGCGCCCGACCTTTTCCGAGCGGACGTTCGAGCAACGCCGGCCCTCCATCGCGGTACGGGGCGATCACCCGGACACCCGAGGCCAGGGCGTCGAGCTGCCAGTAGCGGAACACGGGGAAGGCGTCCCACGGGATGGTCCCGGCTGCTTCGCGCAGTGTCGCCAGCACGGGGTGCTCGTAGTCGCGCGGGGCCAGGTGCAGCGCGCCCTCGGTGTCGCGGACCTGCCACTTGAGCTTGGCCGGCAAGACTTCTTGGGCTGCCGGGCCGTTGAATGCCTCGATGCCCCGATCGGCGTTGCGCCCGAGGAAGACCGCCACGCCACGTCCCCGGGCGGCGAAGTCGCCCAGCTTCTGCCAGACCTCGGGCGCCAGCGGCCCCGGGTCGAGCACGAACACCGCGGCGTACGGCTCCAGGGCGTGCTTGCCCAGCGATTCGACGGGAACGACGGTCACGTCGTGCCGCGCCTCGCCTTTGCGCCGCAGCGGCGTGGGGGCCAAGGCCTCGGCCAGAAATGCCGGGTTAGCCGGCCTGGTGGCGGCGATCAGCACGGGCCAGGCGGGGCGGACCTCGACCGTGAAGTAGCGGCGATCATCGGCCGGCAGTCCGTCCTGCCCGAGGATCTCCAGATAGCCCTGGTGCGTGCCCAGTGCCAAACCGCCCACCTTGAAGTCGACCTGCCGCGACTGGCCCGGCTCGACCGCCACGGCCTGGCCGCCCTTCTTTTGCGGCCTGCGGACTTTCGAGGCGGGGTCCGGCTCCAACAACTGCAATTCGACCAACCGCTCCCCCCGGGTCCCTTGGACCGACACGTCGGCGCCGATTTCCAAGGGACTGCCGTGGGGTATTTGCACCGCCGGCAACCGCAGATCGCCCAAGGCGTAGTTGACCGGCTCGGCCACGCCCACATCGATCAGGTAGACACCGGCCTCGACCTGGGCGAGGCGCTGCCGAAGGCGCGGGGTGTCGCCC
>DYLT01000026.1 GCA_020721945.1 Blastopirellula marina | reverse complement strand
CCAGCCGGCCCTCGATCGCGCGTCGAGGGCGTCGGGTGCCGTGGCGTGCGGCATGACCCGCAACCCGAGGTGGGGGATGCGACACGTTGGCCTGACCGTGCTTACCGCCCTGGCCTGTGCCGCCAGCGTGCTTCGTGCCGCCGACGAGCCGGCCAACCCGCCCCCCGGCACGCTGCGCGTGATGACCCTCAACCTCGCTCACGGGCGGGGACCGGGCAGGCACCAGGCGACCCAAAAGCGTGCAGAGATCGAGGCGAACCTGAAGAAGGTCGCCGACGTGATCCGCCGCGAGCAGCCGCACGTGGTCGCCCTCCAGGAGGCCGACGGCCCCTCACTCTGGAGTGGTCGGTTCGACCACGTCCAGCGGCTTTCCCGGGCCGCGGAAATGGAGCACTCGTTCCGCGGCACGCATATGGACACGATGGGGCTGTCCTATGGGACAGCCCTTCTCTCGCGCTTGCCACTCGACAATCCGTTCTCGATGACGTTCGCCCCCTCGCCTCCGACGCCTTCGAAAGGCCTTGTCGCTGCCACGATCGCATGGCCCCACCAGCCGGAGACCACGATCCAGGTCGTGTCGGTTCACCTCGATTTCGCACGCACGGGGGTGCGCACAAGGCAAGTCAAGGAGATGATCCATCGCTTTTCGGACCGGAAACGCCCGTTGATCGTCCTGGGCGACTTCAATTGCCGATGGTCCGACGATTCCAGCGCGGTGCGCGCGGTGGCCGAGGGACTGAAGCTGCGCGCCTACTGTCCCGAGAGCCGCGACCTCGAGACCTTCCCCACCCTGAAGCGGCGGATCGACTGGATCCTCATTTCCGAGCCGCTGGAGTTCGTCGACTACAAGACGCTGCCCGAGAAGGTCTCGGACCACCGTGGGGTGGTCGCGGGGATTCGGCTGGCTCCGAAACATCCATGACAGCAAGGAGTTACAGCCCACTGGCGGGCGTGCGATTCCCCTTGTCGAAAGGGCACGTGGCGACTACAATCTGCCGTGCGCTTCCCTCTCGAGTCGCGAGCGTGGAGAGAAAGGACCACCAACCCGAAGCGCCAGCGAGGGCCCTAATACGAACCCGAAGCGCCAGCGAGGGTTCACGATGAGCCTTGGCTGGCCCGACGCCGTTTGTCCGAGAGGGCACTCTCGCTGGCGCTTCGGGCTAGTCTCAGGGCGCTTGGTCGCCTTGGGGTGCGAGTTTTCAGGCACGGGATGCCTCTGATGTCTGCGGACAGGATGCCGCACGAGAAGCCGTCGCCGGTCGAACGACCTCTGGTCTGGGTCACGCGGTGGGTGTTGCGCTATCCCATCCTCACGTTGGCGATTGGGCTCTTGCTGGCGCTGGCGGCGGCGGCGGTAAGCCAGTTCAAGCTGGGGTTCCGCACGAACCGTCTCGACCTGCTCAACCCCAAGAGCGAGTTCAACCGGCGGTGGATCGAGTACGTCCGCGAGTTCGGCGATCAAGAGGACGTCGTGGTGGTCGTCGAGGGCCCCCGGCGCGAGGAGGTCGTGCCGGTACGCGACGCCCTGGCCGCGGAGATCGCCCGGGAAACGCGGCTGTTCCACTCGGTGCTTGCTGGCATCGACGACTCGAAGCTGCGAAGCAAAGGGCTTTACTATCAGTCGCCCGAGGAACTGGCGGCCATCGAGGGCTTTCTCGACCGCGTGGAGCCCGTGGTGCGGGGCCGATGGGCGTGGTTGAATCTGGGGTTTTGGGGGAGCCGTTTGTGCGAGCAACTGGGCATCGCCCGCGGCGACCCGGCCGCGGCGGCCGAAATCCAGGGCCAGCTTGCGCGCTTCGTTCAGGGGCTTCAGGCGGCGCTCAATAACCGATACCAATCGCCGTGGCCCGTGCCCGATCGTCCGGCGTCGTCGCCCGACGAGGTTGATGCCCGACAACTGTTGGCCGCCGGCGGGCGCATGGGGTTCATCCTGCTGAAGCTGGTCAAGAACGACTCGAAGGCGGACTTTGTTCACGGCGCGCGGTCGATTGCAGCGCTACGCGACCTGATCGCTCGCGCCCAGACTCGATCTCCGCAGAGCCGCATCGGCTTGACTGGGCTGCCGGTGATCGAGCACGACGAGATGACATCGAGCCAGACGTCGATGGCCCAGGTGAGCCTCGTCTCGCTCGTGGGCGTGTCGGTCTTGTTCGTTGCCGGTTTCGGGGGATGGCGTCATCCGCTATTGGCCGTGGTGTCGCTGTCGGTGGGCACCGTCTGGGCCATGGGGTACATCACCCTGGCCGTGGGGCATTTGAACATCCTGAGCAGCGCGTTCGCCGTGATCCTCATCGGGCAGGGGATCGACTTCAGCATGTACTACGTGGCCCAGTACCTCCAGCTTCGCAGCCGCATCGCATCGACCCGCCAGGCCCTGGAACAGACCGTGGTGACCGTCGGCCCCGGGGTGGCGACCGGCGCGATCACCACGGCCGTGGCGTTCTTCATGGCCGGGCTGACCGAGTTCACGGGCGTGGCCGAGCTGGGCGTCATCGCCGGAGGCGGAATCCTCCTGTGTTGGATCGCCGGAATGACGCTCTTGCCGGCCATGATCCACTTGACCGACACCCGGTGGCCGTACGGTCGCGTGCCCCTGCCCGTCGATGTCCGAACGTGGCTCGACCCGATGTTTCGGCGGCCTCGGCTGGTGCTGGGGCTTTCGGCGGCGCTGTGCGCGGTTCTGGGGTTCGGGCTGACCCGCACGACCTACGATTGCAATCTCCTGCACCTCCAGGCGCGGGGGCTCGAAAGCGTCGACCTGGAACAGAGGCTGCTTTGCCAAAGCGACCACAACGCCTCGTTCGCGCTATCGATCGCCAAGGACCCCTACGAACTCTTGGCTCGCAAAGAGCGGTTTCTGCAACTGCCATGCGTGAAGCGCGTCGAAGAAATCGCGTCGATGTTCCCGGGCGGAACCGAGACGAAACGTCCGCTGGTCGAAGACCTCCACCGGCGCCTGGCCGGTCTGGTCGCGGCGTTGCCCAAGGAGGGCCCACCGACCATCCCCACCCTCCCCGCCGCCGACCTGGTGCGCATCCTCGCCCAGGCCGAAACGCTCGTGGCCGGCAGCCCGCAAGCCGCGGAATTCGTCGCCCTCGCCGAGCGGACCATCGAGACGCTGCACCGGCTCGCCCCGGGGGACTGCCAACCGCGCCTGGCCACCTACCAGCAGCGCGTGGCGGGGGAGATCATCGCGCGGATTCGCGAGCTGTACGCGGTCTCGAACCCCGAGCCACCCCAAGCCGGCGACCTGCCCGAAAGCCTGGTGTCGCGCTTCGTCAGCCCCGGCGGCCGTCACCTGATGAAGGTCTACTGCCAGGGCGATGTGTGGGACGTGGACACGATGCGACAGTTCGTCGAGGCCGTGCGGAGCGTCGATCCGGAAGCCACGGGCAACCCCATGCAGATCTACGAGGCCTCGCAGCAGATGCGACGCAGCTACGAAGAGGCCGCCCTGTACGCCCTGTTCATCATCGTGCCCGTCGTGTTCCTCGACTTCCGAAATGTACGCTATACCCTGCTGGCCCTCTTGCCTCTGGGCCTGGGCATGCTCCAGATGTTCGGCCTGATGGGCCTGTTGGGCATTCCGCTGAACCCGGCGAACATGATCGTCTTGCCCCTCATCCTGGGCATCGGCATCGACGCCGGGGTCCACGTGGTCCATGACTATTGCGCGCAACGCGGACCCTACCGCATCAACCCCTCGACCGCCTCTGCCGTCGTCATCAACTCGTTGACGAATATGGCCGGCTTTGGCAGCCTGATGATTGCCAGCCACCGCGGTCTCCAAAGCCTCGGCCGCGTCATCACCCTGGGACTGACGTGCTGCCTCTTCACGGCCCTGGTGATGCTGCCATCGATGCTCACGTGGTGGTCGACACGGCGGTTCCGCCGGCAGCAAGCGCCCGATGCGCCAAACCTCGATGACGCGGTCGCCACGCAGCGGCCCCTGCGCCGCGCCCAAGCCGCCTGAACATCGCGCCTTGGCGCCGCCGACGCTTAACGACTCCGCCGTTGGCCGCGATGGCGCCAGAAAACGATCGACCCAACGGCCACGAGCGATCCCCAGGCCACCACGGCCGACGGCTCGGGCGCGTGAAGCAATGTGGCCTCGAGCCGCACGTGGTCGAAATCACCTCGATCGGCGGTACTCGAAGCCGAGTGATGCAGCCTCGCCGAGAGAAACTGGCCAACCGGACCGCCCGACATCGGCGAAACGTACGAGACCTGCACCTCGCCCCATGTTCCTGGCGGAGTCGCATTGCCGTCGAAGATCGGGGAAACGAGAATCGACACCCCGTCGGCTAGAAGTTCGATCCAATAGCTCCCCACCGCACCGCAGTCCCGATGGCCCACGGCCGCCGTCAACGTATACCTTGTGTTGGCGGCGATCTGGGTCAACGGGGCGGAAGTCAAGCTCCCGCTGCCCAAGATAAAAGCGAATTGCGCACCGTCGGCAAAGCCATTGGGGTAACCAGCCACAGAGTCCAACTGGCTGACGCCAGTATAGACAAGGCCGTCGGAGGTGGGGTTGGAACTTGTCCAGGAGTCGATGTCCCCAAAGCCAATCGCGAAATCAACATTCGGATTGGCCAAACTAGGGCTTTCGAACGACCCGTTGGGCACGTTGATCCAAGCGGCCCAAAGAGGGCTGGCGATCGACAACGCCGCCACGAGACCGCTTACCAGAACCAGGCCTCTTCTCATACCGACACTCCTCAAAAAAGGGTGCACTCAACTTCAAGCACTGGGACGTGTTCCGTCGTCCCGGGCTCGACTCGCCAGACCTTCGCGTACCATCACAAGCCATTCTAATCCACCAATCCGAAAAAGCTAGTATGGTCATGCTTTTATTATAATTTCAAGTAAAGATGGGCAAAATGGATTGACCGTCTCGGAGAAATAGACATTTCCCCAAGGGAAGGGGGTAATTGCGGTGGCGCGAGGTCCCATGTTCTAATGCCGGACTCCGACTCGCTCTGACCTAGGACTTCTCCGTGGTAACCGGTCGATGGCCTCCCACTTGCCCCTTGCGACCGATTACGCCCAACCAAGCCGCTTGATGGGCCGGTGTTGTGTCTTGGGGGCGGCGCTGTTGTGGAGTTCCAGCGGACTGTTCGCCAAGACCCACCTGTTTGACGTCTGGCCTGAGGAAACGCGTGGCGTCATCCTGGGCTTCTGGCGGGCCGCTTTTGCTGCGCTGGTGCTTGTTCCGACGATCAGGCGTCCCACGTGGAGGCTTATGCTCATCCCCCTGACGGTGTGTTTCGCGGTGATGAACGCCAGCTTTCTCTCGGCCATGTCCTTGGGAACCGCGGCCAACGCCATCTGGCTTCAGGCGACATCCCCCTGGTGGGTGTTTCTGCTCTCGGTCATCCTGTTTCGTGAACCCATAGTGCGCCGTGACCTTATCCCTCTGGTGTTCGGAGTCTTGGGCGTTGGAACGATTTTGTCGTTTGAACTTCGTGGACAGGCCGGGGTTGGGGCACTGTGCGGACTCGTCGCGGGGGTCTCTTACGCGGGCGTGGTCGTGCTGATGCGACAACTCAGTCGCGAGGACTCACCTTGGCTGGTGGCTTTGAACCACTTTGTCGCGGCAGTCGTTCTGTTCCCGTGGGTCGTCTGGCTGGGCCAGTGGCCTTCGCCCGTTCAGTTGGTCGTATTGGGGTGTTTCGGCGTCGTGCAGATGGCCTTGCCCTACCTCTTGATGGTCCGCGCTCTCCGATCGATCAGCAGCCAAGAGGCGGTGGCCATCGGCATGCTCGAGCCCATCCTGATTCCCGTTTGGGCTTACCTCGTGCGAGGGGAGGTCCCCGCATGGTGGACCATCGTGGGAGCTGCGTCGATTCTCGTCGGGCTTTTCTTGCGCTACGTCGTCTGGGGGTTGCTACCGGAAAGCCCTACCGACCGGTTTCCTGACTCGGGTATGCCTCTGGCTGAGTAGGCCTCTCCATACCAACCCAACGCGCCAGCAAGGGTTCGGGTTAGGCCCTCGCTGGCGCTTCGGGTTCGTGTGGGGGGGAAGCTCGACGGTCGTTGCCCTCGGCCCAAGGCCGTTCTTCTCATTATTTGCGCAGTCGTTACCAACGATTCGGGTATCTCCAACGTCTTTTTAGTGGCATGATGCAACGTATATCTGAGTACCGACGTTGATGGATTCAGCCACGAGGATCGAGGATCGCATTGTCGCGGTACGACGGACGGGTTGTGTATAACCCCACCTCAGAGCCCCTCTTTCTCTCCGGAACGCGCGAGGATTCCATGAACGCAGCATGGCGCCTGGTGGTGCTCCTGTTGTCCCTGGCAGTGGCTTTGTGGGCGGTCGGGCTGTCCTTGGGGGCCGATCCTGGCAAACCCAATGCCCCGAACGCCGCGCCGAAGGCCACGCCCGGCAAGGCCGACACGACGTCGGCCGCTCCGGAAGCGACCAACGAGAACAACCGAGTACTCCGCGAGCAGACGATCTACATTCCGTACGAGAAACTTCGCAAGGTCTTCGAAAAAGAAGGCCGTGGCGTCTTTCTGCCTTATGAGAAGTTCCGCGAGCTATGGCAAGCGGCCCAGACCAAGAAGGTCGCCACGCCCGAGGCCAAACCACCCGTCGCCGCCGTGATTACCGAGGCCGACCACGAGGCCACGGTGTCGAAGGACGTGGTTCAAGTCCGTGCGGTCCTGAAGATCGAGGTCCTCCAAGAGGGATGGAACGAGGTGGCCCTCCGTCTGGCCGACGCGGCGATTGTCGAGGCCACGATCGGCGGCAACCCGGCGCGGGTCGTGTCCGCCGGTCCCGCGGGCTACAAGCTGCTGGTCGAGAACGACCAGAAGAAGCCGCGGCAGATCGAACTCGTGTTGCGGTACGCCAAGGCGATGGTGCGCTCGCCAGGGCAGAACAGCGTATCGTTCGAGGCCCCCCAGGCTGCCGTGAGCCGGTGGCGCGTGCGCATTCCGGAGGACGGCGTCAAGGTGAGCCTCCATCCGACGATTGCGGCCACGGAACTCGCTCCGGCATCCAAGTCCGGCGACGCCAAGGCAGAAACGAAACCGATTGCGGCCGATGCGCCGGGGGCCAACGAAACCGTGGTCGTGGCATTTGTTGGCGCGGCCCCCACCGTCCGTATCGAGTGGACGCCCAAGGCCGAGGGCGCTGCCGGCTTGGAGGCCCTGGCTACGGTCCAGGCCGAGCAACAGGTCACCATCAGCGAAGGCGTCACGCGGAGCCGGGCTCAACTCGCCTACACCATCAGCCGCGCCGAGCTGCGCCAGCTTTCGATCCAGGTGCCGGCCGACCAGAAGGTGGCCAACGTCTTCGATCCGAACGTACGCCAGTGGAGCGTCGAGCCGGCGGGCCCGACCCAGCGAATCCAGGTGCAGCTTTTCGAGCCGGCGCGTCAAACGCAGGGTCTCGCCATCGAGCTGGAGAAATACACCGACGAGAAGCAACCTGGTCCGGTCCAGGTGCCGGTGATTCAGGCCCTGGGTGTGGGCCGGCAGCAAGGGGTCGTGGTGGTGCAGGTGGCCGAAGGGCTTCGGGCCGAGGCGGCCCGCACCGGGGGCCTGCTCCAGATCGACGCGGCCGAGTTGCCGCCCAGCTTGGCGCCGGGCCGCTGGGCGTTCGCGTACCGTTACGCGGCCGTGCCGTTCGACCTCCAGTTGACCATCGAAAAGGTCCAACCGCGGATCGTGGTCGAATCGTTGGTCGAAGCGGAAGTCCAGCCCGAGCGACTGACGCTCGATGTGTTGGCCCTCTACGACATCCAACGGGCCGGCGTGTTTCAGCTCGACCTGGAACTGCCCGCCGGGTACACGGTGCTGCGGGTCCGTGGCCGAAGCGCGGTCGGGGCCGCGGCCGCACCGTACGACACGCATCACATCGAGGGTCAAGAGCAACCTCGTCTGGTCGTTCAACTGGCCAAGAAGGCGATCGGTCGTGTCGGACTCCATGTGGAGCTGAGCAGGGACATCCGCCAGCCCGACCTTCTCGTCCCGTCGGGCAAGGCCGTCGCGGTCGAGGTGGGTATCCCCCGCGGCGTTGCCGGGCGCGAGGGGCGGTCGGCCGGCCGCGTGATCGTGCTGGCGCCCGAGAGCCTCCAGATCAACCCCAGCAAGGCGGAAGGCCTTCGGCGCATCTCGTTCAAGGAAGCCATCGAGGGCATGGAGTCGCCGCGCCAAGGAAAGCCCAGCGATGCCCGGCCCGTCCTCGAGTTCGCTCACACCCAGGATCCGGCCACGCTAGTCCTGTCGGCCGAACGCCGCCGGCCGTTCGCCACGGTGCGGCAGTTCCTCGTGGGCCAGATCGAAGACGGGGCCATGACGTACGAGGCCACTTTCTTCCACACCGTGCAGTACAGTGGCGTCAAATCGTTGCGGATCGACCTGCCGGCGGGCATCGCGGACCTGGTCAACGTGCCGACGCCGGGCGTCCGGCACGAGGTGATCGCGCCTCCGCCCAAGGACACGGCCCAAGGGTACGTGGCCTGGCGGGTCTTCGCCGGCAAGGAGATGCTCGGCGACGGGCAGTTCCAACTCCGCTGGACCGATCGCAGGATGCAGAAGCTCGACGTCGGGCGCAGCGTGCTGATCGAGGTGCCCCACCTTCGTCCCAGGGAGGTCGATCGCGCCTGGGGCCAGATCGTGTTGAAGAAGAAGTCGGAGACCATCGACATCGACGAAACCCAGGGCAAGCTTGAAAACCTCCGTCCCATCGACCCGCAGCACGACCTCATGCCCGGTGCGTCGGCCCCCGATGCCGCCCGGGCCTATGAATTCCACGACGACTTCGTCCTTTCGGTCGCGGCCGTGCGGTACCAGCTTCACGACATCAAGCACACCAGCATCGAGCGCGTCTTGCTGCGGATGGTCGTCACGCGGGCCGACCTGGTGGCCGTTCAGGCCCTCTACCAGATGCGCAGCGCCCAGCAACGTCTCGCCGTGGTCCTGCCCGAAGGCGCCCAGGTCGACCAGCGGCCTCGGCTCAACGGGCAACCGGTCGTACTCGAGCGCGGCGGGCCAAACGAGTACTTCGTTCCGCTACCCAGCGTCGGTCCCGACCAGGTCTTCCTGTTGGAGATCCAGTATTCCGTGCCGGGCGGTTCGCGTCTGGAGTATCCCGTCTTTCACGAAGAGCCCGCGCCGGCCGTCCAGAAGGTCTATCTGGCCGCGTATGTACCGCAAGAGAAGGTGCTGCTGGGTAAGCAAGGGCCGTGGACCGACGAGTTCTTCTGGCGGAGCCACGGTTTGAGCTGGCGGCCGACCCCCTACCGGCAGGAACACGAGTTGTTGCAGTGGATCACCGAGGGGACAGGGCAACACGCAAGCAGCGTTCCCTTCGCCACGGACGGGCAGATGTATCTCTTCTCGACGCTCCGTCCGGCCGAGCCCGAGACAGGGGCCCTGCGTCTGACGACCCTGCGCGAGGAGTGGGTGCACGGGCTGGTGATGGCCTTGGTGGTCGTGGGCGGGGTAGTGCTGATCCCGTGGGGGGCGCGGGTGCGGGTCCTGGCCATCGCGCTGGCGGCCTTGGCCTGGATGGCCGGTGCCGTGTTCGCCCCGATGCTCGCCCGGCAAGTCGCCGACGGGGTGGCAACGGCGTTGGGGTTGGTGCTGATCCTATGGCTGACGGCCTTTGTCTGGTCCATGCGCCGAACCAGGCGCCCAGCGGCGACGACCGGCGGATCGCCCGAGGCGCAACAACCGCCCCCGTCGAACGACGCCTCGGTTTCCCAGCCGCCCGCCAGCCTGGAAGGAGGGCCGAGCCATGCGTAAGCCTGGGAACGGGAACCTGCTGGGAAGTCGGGCGGTGTCGATGCGATGGCGTGGGGTCTGCCGACTGCGCCATGCGCTGCCGTGCGGTCTTGGGACCGCGTCCCAGGGCCGACCGAAGGTCTCCCGGCCGACGAGTACAAAAGACCTGCGGTGGCACGTTCGGCGAGATCAGAAGACCCGCGCCAAGCGCGGGGGTCAAGCGACCCGGGCCGAGCACGTAAGCCGCGCCGAGGGCGCAGAACGAACCGCACGGTTCGGCCTGGTCGTGGCCCTCTTCGCGGCGGCGGTTGTTATCCCCGTGGTGGTTTCTACGCCAGTTCGTGCCGCCGACGCCCCGCTGGTGGTCCGCGAGATCTACGTGCCTTTCGGCGACCTGAACATCCTCTTGGAAAACCAGCCGCAGCGCGTGCTCTTGCCGCGAAAGGAGTACGAAGCCCTGGTTCAACGGGCCAAGAAGTCGCCTGCCCGGGCGGTCCCCCAGGGCGCGGCCCTGGTGGCCGCCGATTATGTTGCCACGGCCGAGGAAGACCGCGTGCGTTGGACCGGAACGCTGGTGTTCGATGTGCTCGAACCAGGCGTTCAGGCTTTTGCGTTGGACCTTTCCGGGGTGGGGATTCGGACGGCCCGGCTTGACGGCAAGGCCGCGGCGATCGGCCGCGGGCCGGACGGTCGCCTGGTGCTGTTCGTCGAGGGCAAGGGGCGGCGCGAGCTGGTCCTCGACATGGTTTCCCCGCTGGCGGCGACGGCGGCCCAGCAGGTCCTCACGTTCCGCCTGCCGCAGGCGCCCGTGGCCCGGCTCCGCCTGACCGTGCCCGGCGACGTCGAAGTCAAGGCAGGGGTGTCGGTCGTAAGCCGCATGGTGGACGAGAAAGCGGGCGTGACCCGCTTCGAGTTGCTGGCCCCGGCCGGCGACACCACGCTGGTCATGACGCTCAACCGTCGGCTTCAACGCCGGCAGCGGGCGGTGGCCGCGCGAAGCGTCGTGGTCGACGAGGTCACGCAGACCTACGAACGGCTTCACGGCACGGTGTCGCTGGCGGTGCTCCACCAGCCGGTCCGGCAGTTCCGCTTCGTCGTGCCCGACGGGTTCGAGATCACCCAAGTGACCACGCCGCTGTTGGCGCGTTGGTCGATCGTCAACGAGCCGGATCGGCGGGTGCTCGACGTGCAACTCCGCGAGGACACCGTGGACACGGTGGTGGTGGGTCTTTCGGCGGTGCGTGCGCGTCCGCCCTTGGCCACGTGGAGTTTCCCGCGGCTGGAACCGCTCGACGTGGTGGGTCATGCGGCGGTGGTGGGGCTTCTGCTCGAGGACCGGCTCGATGCCGAATCGCTCGAGGCGAAGCAGTTGATCGCCCTGGACCATGCGGTGCTGGCCCGCGCGATGCCGGCCACCGCGGCGCAGGCCGAGCCCGGAGCCGTGCCGCTTCGCGCGGTGGCGACGTACTACGCGCCGCAGACGCCGTTCGAGCTTTCGGCCCGGTTCCGTCTGCCGCCCGCAGAGATCTCGGTCCGGACGAACGTGCTGTTGGTGCTGGGCGACCGAGGGCATGTGGCCCGTGGCGGCTTTCTTCTGACGCCGCGCGTCGAGAAGCTGTTTGCCTTCGAGTTTTCCGTGCCGCCGGGGTGGCATGTCACCTCGGTGACCGGTCCAGAGAACAAGCCCGTGCCGTTCGAACGATTCGGCGCGGCGGATCAGGCAAGCCGGGTCCAGGTCCGCCTACCCCAAGGCGTGCCCCCAGGCCGTGATTACCGGGTCTTGTTCCAGGCGGTACAGACCCCGACCGGCTGGCTGGGGGACTGGGAGTCGGTCCCGGTCGTCTTCCCCGTGTTCGCGGTCCGTGGGGCCACGTACGACGTGGGCGCCCTGGCGATCGACGCGCAGGACGACCTGGCCGTCCGGCCGGACGTGCTCGAGCGTCTGACGCCGCTCGGCGAGACGGAGAAAGAGAAGTACGGGCTGGCGGGCGTGCCGTCGAGCCTTGCGTACCGCTACGAGGGTCAGGGCTATCGGGCCGCCCTGGTGGTCCAGCGCACCCGGCCGCGCCTGACCGCCCGGACATTCTCGTTCGTGCGGGTCGAATCGGACGCGATCGTGGTCCATGATGAGATCGTGTACACCGTCGACGAGGCCCGGGCCCGCCAGGTTGCGTTTTCGCTGCCCGAAACCTCGCCTGCGACCCTGGCCATCGCGGCCCTCGACGAGACGAAGATCAAGGAATCGTCCAGCCGAGTCGAAGGGGGCCGACGCCACTGGAGCGTGCTTTTGGAGGAGTCCGGAGGCGGCACGATCCGCGTGGGCGTCGATTTTCAACAACCTTTGCCGGCAGAGAAGTCGGGTAGCCTGGCGCTGCCGGCGGTGCGCGCCGAGGGTGTGGCATACCAGTCGGGGCTTGTGGCGGTCGAAGGCAGCGCCGAGCTGGACGTCGAGGTCCAGACCTCCGCCCGCAAGGTCGATGTCGGCGAGTTGGCCGACGCGACCTGCCAACCCGGCCGGCGGCTTCTAGGGGCGTACGGCTTCGTCGGTGAGCCGGTCGAGGCGACGATCAAGGTGGCGCGCCACCCGGGCTTCGGGTTGCACCCAACCATTGTCCAGAAGGCCGAGCTGAACACGAACCTGGCGGTGGAAGGGACGAGCCAGACCGAGGCGGTCTTCCTGCTGCGCACCAAGGGCGCCTACCTCGAGGTGGTCTTGCCCGACGGCTCCGAGCTGTGGTCGGCCCTGGTGGACGACAAGCCGATCAAGCCGCAAACCGTCGAGAACAGGCTTGTGGTGAGTTTGCCGCCGACCCAAGCCGCATCGCTTTGCGCGCTGAAGATCATCTACCAGACCCCCGTTGCCCGGGTGGGATTGACGAGCACGATCGACCTGCGCGCGCCAACGCTTGCGCTGCGGGCGGACGAGCCCGGCCGACCGGTCGAGGTCCCGCTGGCCGATCTGGTGTGGAGTCTGCGCCTACCCAGCGGCTACCAGGTCGTGCGCAGTCGGGGGACGGCCACCACGCCCATCGACCCGCCCGAATTGGCGGCCGTGAACGTGCTCAAGGGGATCGCCGGGCTGGCGTACTTCTCACCTGCCATGCTTGTGCCCGCCGGTCGAGCCCTGCCGGTGGCGTCCTACCCGGAGGTGGCCATACCGAAAGCCGCCGCGCCGGCTGACCAGCTCTGGTACATGGACCAGCAGATCGCGGCCGGTGAGGAAAAAGAGGAATTGGCCGCGCCGCTTGCCGCCGATCGCTTCGCCGACGAGTCTAAGTCGGTGGCCTTGAAGGATGGGGCGGCGACGACTCGCGCAAGGGACCGCGTAGGGCACCGCAAGCCCATGGTGGGCACGCCGGTCCCGGGCGGCGAAGCACCCAAGGAAGCGGCAAAGCCCGCCGCGGACATGCCCGTACCCGCGGCACGGCCGTTTGGCAAGCCTCTCAAGAAGCCTTCCAAGCCAAGGCGTGAAGGACTCCGCAGTCTGAAGATTCCCCTGGTCTGGACCGCCAGTGCGAACCAGTCGGTGGTGTTCGAGAGTCTGGGCGTCGAGCCGCGCATCTCGGTCGTCGTGGCCGACCGGACGCGGTTCGGCACCCTGGGTTGGGCCGCGGCGCTTGCGGTCGGGATCGTGGGCATGGCGATCACGCGACGATCGGCATGGACCAAGACCCGGTGGATCCTGGCGGTCATGGCCGCAGGCACGGTTCTGGCGGTCCTGCCGGGTTTGGAGCCTTGGGCGTCGCCGGCGAACATGGCCGTCTACGCGGCCGCGGCCCTGGTGCCCTACTATCTGCTGGTGGGCCTGGTGCGGATCGTCGCCGCGGCGGCCCGGCGTCTGCCGCCCTGGCTCCGCCGGTGGAAGGGGCAAAGGAAGCCCGCCGCCCCACCAACGGCCGCGGCGATGCTGCTGGTGGCATGTCTTGCGGCCTCGTCGCTGGGGCAGGCCCCGGAGCCGCCGCCCGAGCCGGTCAAGGTGCCCGACGACGCCGTGATCGTCCCGTACGATCCCGAGGCGAAGGTGGGCATTCCAGCAACAGACAAGCTCCTGGTACCTTACGCCAAGTACGTCGAGCTGTGGAACCTCGCGTATCCTGACAAGCGGCTTGACGTGAAGGCGCCACCGGCCCCGTTTGCGTTGGCAGGCGCCGCGTACACCGCGACGCTTCACGGCGACGACTCTCTCCTGGTCGAGGGCCGGCTCGAGATCGATGTGCTGGCCGACGGTTTCGTGACGGTGCCGTTGGGGCTTTCCGGAGGGGTGCTCGCCCGGGCCGAATGGGACGGCAAGCCGGCGCGGCTGACGTTGGCCGCTCCAGCCGACGCCTCACCGGGCCCACAGGCCGCCCTGCCGGCGCAACCGTCGCCCAACCCCGCGCCCCAGGCGGCCAGCCCGCCCTCGCCAAACCCTCGCCCGGTGGTGCTGCTTTACGTCTCGGGCAAGGGTCGGCACGAAGTCCAGGTGACGGTTCGGATGAAGCTGGACCGTCGCGGGGGATGGCGTGTGGTCGACGGCGCCTTGCCGGCCGCCCCGGCGTCGGCCTTCGACATCACCGTGCCCGAAGCCGCCACCGAGGTCCGCCTGATGCATGTTGCCGACCGGCGGAGCTACGAGACCACACAACCTGGCCAGCGGATCGACACCGCGCTGGGGCCAGGCGGAGCGATCGGGATCGAGTGGCGGCCCAAGGTCGCTGAAGCCCAGGTGGATCGCGCCTTGACGTCGCGGGCCTCGGCCGTGCTCGACGTGCAGGAAGACGGTCTGCGTGGGTTCTGGCAACTGCATCTCGAGTTCCGCCGTAGCCAGCGCGATGCGTTCCGGCTGTTCGTGCCACGCGAGTTCCTCGTCGAGAAGGTCGAAGGGAACAACGTGCGCGGCTGGGAAGTCCGCGCCGACAAACAGCGCCAGGTGGTCGACGTCTCCCTTCTGAAGACCGCCAGGGATGCCGAGCAGCTCGTGCTGCGGCTGTGGCGTGCAGGGCAGGTGGGCGCCGGTTCGCTCGCCGAGTTCGAGGTGCCGGTGGTCGCCGTCGCCGATGCCGCGATGAACCAGGGGCAAGTGACCATCCGCCGCAGCCCGCTGTTGGACGTGCGCACCGTGAGCCGCTCGGGCGTGACCCAGTCCGAACTGGCGGGAATTCCTCCCAACGCGGCGGTCGATCAAAGCCCCCTAGGTCTGCGCCCCCACGAGGCCTACCAGTTCGTGGCCACGCCGTACGCGCTGCGCCTGTCGGCGGCCCCGGTGGCTGGCTCGGCCACGGCGGAAGTCCAAACTCTGCTGAAGATCTCCGAGTTCGACCGCATCCTGGAAAGCCGCGCCGTCCTGACCGTGCGCGACCGGCCCATCCACCGCGTCGAGATCCTCCTGCCCGAGGGATTCACCCCCGATGCCGACGGCGTGGCGGCGCCGGGTGAGTACCAATGGGTGGTTGGCCAGGTCGGGAAGCGACCGATGCTGACGGTCTATTTGGCGGCCGGCCAGCTCGGCGAGTTGCCCGTGGTGGTCCGCGGCAAGCTCCCGCGCGAAGACCAACCCGGCCGGATCCCGCTGCCGCGCATCGAGGTGCGCGGTGTCGAGCGGCAGGAGGGCGACCTCGCGGTGCAGGCCGACCCCGCCTACGACGTCACCCCGGGCGAACTGGTGCACTGCGAGATGGCGCTTCAGGAACGGCTAGGGCGCTGGCTCAAGCCCAAACAACTGGCGCAAGCCCAGACCTGGGCGATCCACTACCGCCGGCCCGATTATGCGGGGGTTCTGTCGCTGCACGTGCGCTCGCCCGTGGTATCGGCCACGACGATTACCAATGTGCGCGTCACCGAACGAGCCATCGAGGAGACGGTGTTGATTTTGCTGGGGATTCAGAACGCGGGGCTCCGCGAGGTGTCGTTCGTGTTGCCCGCCTGGATGAAGGACAGCCGCATCCACGCCCCCATGCTGCGGCAGAAGACCGTCGAGCCCACGGGGCCCGAAGCCGGCGCGCCCGTGCGCGTGCGACTCGAGTTCCAGGACGAACGCAGCGGCGACCTGCGGGTGCTGGTCGAGAACGACCGGCTGTTGACGTCCGACACCTACACGGTTCCCATTCCCATGCTCCAGACGCCCGCCACGAGGCTTCAGCGGTTCGTCGCGTTGGAGAGTGCCGGGCGCGACGAGGTGGTGGTCAAGGCGGCGCGCGGCCTGGAACGTCTGAGCCTCGATCAGAAGGAGTCCGAGGTGTTGAAGCAGAACCTGAGCCGGATCACCCAGGCGTACCTCGTCCGAGACGAAGCGCCGGAACTTCAGATCGCCACGCATCGCCGTGCGGTGTACGAGTTCACCGGGGCTTGGATCCGATTGGGCGAGACGGTGCTGGTGGTCGATGCCCACGGCGCCTACCGCGGCGAGCAGGTTTACCAGATCGACAACACGACGGAGCAGTTCCTCGAGATCGACTTGCCCGAGGGTGCCCAGCTCTGGACCGCCCATGTCGCGGGCGAACCGGTCAAGCCGTCGAAGGTCCCCGGGGCCACCAGCGACCGCCGGGTCCGGATCCCGCTGATCAAGACGGCGGCGGGCGACCGCGACTACCCCGTCGTGCTGAAGTACGGCGGCAAGCTCCCTTCGTTGGGGTTGTTTGGGCAAACGACGTTTCCCTTGCTGCGCACCGTGAACATCAAGGTCGATCAGAGCAATGTGGCCTTGCACTTGCCCGAGACGCACCACTGGTTCGACTTTGGCGGCACGCTCGGCCCGCCGGTCGCCCAGGCGATCTTCGAGGCGGAACGTCGCGCGTATCATCGGAAGCAGCAGGAGCGGCTCTTGGAGACGGCGCGATCGGGCGATGACTTCGCGAAAGTACGCGCGCTACGCAACCTGAAGGCCCTGGCGGCCGGTGTCGACTCCGCGAGATTGCAGCAGGATATCCAGACGGAGATCGCCCGCCAGCAATCGGCCCCCGATGGCTCCAGACGCGAGGACAATCGGCGCCGGCTGAACGCCGCGTACGAACAGCAACAGCCTGCCCGATCGAAAAACGTGGTCCAGGATCTGGGCCGCAACTGGGACGCCCCCACCAGCGGCGAGAGCAAACGCGGCGCTGCCCAGGTCGGTCAGTTCAATGCCCAGTGGCTCAGCGCTGGCCAACTCGAACGCCCGGCCTCGGCCCCCACGGCGCCGCGGTCCGACATAGCAGCCGGGGGTCAGCGCGTGTTCAAGGCCAAGGGCGAGGCGGCGGAAGGGGATAAGTTCCGCGGGCCGGGCGTGGGTCAGGCGCAGACCCACGGCGGCGAGCCGGGACGTCCCGATGCGCGCGCCGCACGCCGCGGCGGTCTGTCGGCCAGCAACGAGCAGCGCGAGGTGCTCCAGCGCTACCAGAAACGGCTGGAGCAACAGTCGGCCGCAAACGCTCCCGCGGTGCTCGACGGGCCCATGCCGCAGCGACTTGCCGAGGGCGGGGGCTATGGCTACCCAGCGGTGCCGGGGGCAATGCCGCCCCCCATGCAACCGCCCCCCATGCAACCGCCCGCTGCGCCGGCGCCTACCACCGGCGCCGTGGTCACCCCGGCGCAGGTTCCGGCGACGGGCCTGGCCAGCATCGACGTCGCGCTGGCTGTCCGTGGCCGCGAGTTCTACTTCACCACCCCCGGCGGCCAGATCGAAATCAACGCCCGGGCCGTTTCCGAACGGTTCGTGTCGAAGGGCCTTCGCGTGGCGCTGGTCGCCCTGGGGCTCGTGGTGGTTCTGGCGATCGCCCGAGCGATTCGCCGTGGCGCGTTCGCCTGGCTTGTCGGGCGCAAGGCCTCGATCGTGATGCTGATCCTGGGCCTGGGGATGGTCCTCATGGGCCTCGTGGTTCCCGGTGTGTTCGCCCTCGGCATGGTCCTCTTGCTGGGCGGCCTGGCGGCGAGGCTCCGCGCCGCGCCGGCCGTCACCGGATGAGCACTTTACCCGTCCAAGGCAAGACGGTACAACGTAAGCTCCACTGGCCGGGCGAAGCGCACGTCAGGATGAGGCCTCATGATCGACTACGACGTCGCCGAGGGAGTCTGCTTTCTCCGTCTGGCCGCTCCGAACCGCAATGCAATCGGCCTGGCGATGCTCGAGGCCATCCAGGCGAGCGTGGCCCGAGCGAACGACGATCCCCACGTTCGGGCGATCGCGCTATGGGGCGACAGCCAACTCTTCAGTTCGGGCGCCGATCTGAACCTCTTCCGGGAGATCCGCTCGGACGAGGACGCCTTGCGCGTCTCGGCCGTTTTCCAAGAGGCGTACCAGCAGGTCGAGGATTCGGCCAAGCCGGTCATCGCGGCCATGGCGGGCACGGTATTCGGCGGAGCGCTCGAACTGGCGCTGGCCTGCCACGCTCGTGTGGCGGCGCGGAACTGCCGGTTCCGCATGCCGGAGGTCACGCTGGGCATCGTGCCCGGGGCCGGCGGAACCCAGCGCCTGCCGCGCTTGATCGGGCTGCCCACGGCCCTGGCCATGCTCCTCCGTGGCGAGACGCTCGACGCGGATCGGGCATTGGGTGCCGGGTTGGTCGACGCCGTCTGCGATGCCGACGATCTGATCGCCGGGGTCTGCCGCGTGGCCAGCCCGCCGCCCGACCCTCGGCGCACAAGCCGCCTCGACGACCCGTTTCGCGACCGGGAAGCCGTGGCCAAGGCGTTTCGCGAGGCCGAGCGGATCGTCGAAAAGACCCCGCCGGCAATCATCGCCCCGCGCCAGATTCTGGAAGCGGTGCGCACGGGGATCGAGGCAGGGTTCGCGGCGGGGCTGCGTCGCGAGCGTGCGGCGTTCGCCGAGTGCTTCAAGACGCCTGCCGCCCAGAACAAGATCTATCTGTTTTACGCTACCCGGCAGGTAAGCAGGGTGCCGGAACTCGAAGCGATCGAGCCCGGCCGCGTCCGCCGGACGGCCGTGGTCGGCATGGGCACCATGGGCGCGGGCATTGTCCAGGCGTTCGCGCAGGCGGGGCTGCCGGTCGTGGCCCTGGATCAAGACGATGCGGCTTCGCGCCGCGGACTGGAGCGGATTCGGCAGTCGCTGGACAAGCGGGTGTTGCAGGGTAAACTCACCCCCCAACGCCGCGACGAGCGGCTTGCCCTCATCACGCTCACCTCGCAATGGTCCGACCTGGCCGGGGCCGACCTGGTGATCGAGGCGGTCTACGAAGACCCGGCCGTCAAGCAGTCGGTGCTGGCTCGGATCGAGCCGTGGGTGGCGGCGGAGGCGGTGCTCGCCTCGAACACCTCGGCCATTTCGCTCGACGTGCTGGCGTCGGGAATGCGGCATCCCGAGCGCCTGGTCGGCATGCACTTCTTCCATCCGGCCCAGCACATGCCGCTGGTCGAGGTCGTGCGCCGCGAAGGCGCCTCGCTGGCGTCGATTGTCACGGCGATGCACGTCGCTCGGACCCTCGGCAAGACGCCCGTGCTCGTGCGGAATTGCACGGGGTTCTTGGTGGACCGGCTGTTCATCCCCTACGTCAAGGAGGCCTTCGAACTGCTGGAGGATGGGGCCGATCCTGCGGCGATCGATCGGGCCGCGGTGGCGTTCGGGTTCCCCCTGGGGCCCCTCGCCTTGATCGACATGACGGGGCTCGATATCCTGGTAGGTTCGGACCGCATGATTCATGCCGCCTACCCGCGGCATGGCGCCCTCTCGCCGGTGGCGATCCACCTGGTCGAGAGCGGGCAATTGGGCCAGAAGACCGGGGGCGGGGTGTATCGCTATGAGCCGGGCGACCACACCCCGCACCCGAGCGAGACCACCGCCCGGCTTGTCGCCGAGGTCCAACGACAGCGCGGGCGCACGCCTCGCGCGATCGCCGACGAGGCGATCGCCGAACGACTCGTCCTCCGCATGGTGAACGAGGCGCTGTACGCGATGGACGACGGCATCGCCCGCTCCGCCGCGGACGTCGACGTGGCGACGGTCCTTGGGCTCGGTTTTCCCGACTATCGGGGCGGTGTGCTCCGGTATGCGGACCAGGCGGGGCTCGCCCGGGTCCTCGACCGGCTCACACGGCTGGCCGACCAATGTGGCCAGCGGTTCCAACCCTGTCCAACCTTGCAGCGAGAACAAGCCAGCCATGGCGTCACCGACCGAACGGAAAGATTTTGAATCGACCAAGAAGCTCCGCGACGTGATGGGCAAGTACTTCGCCGAGCTGGGCCGCGGCCCGGCCGAGGGCCGGAAAACCGCCTGGTGCACCAGCGTGGGCCCGGCCGAGTTGCTGCGGGCGCTGGGCTTCCAGGTCTATTTCCCCGAGAATCACGGGGCCATGCTCGGCGCGTCGCGCATGGCCACCGACCTCATTCCCCTGGCCAATGCGCGAGGCTATTCGCCCGACATCTGCTCGTACCTGACCAGCGATATCGGCTCGTACCTCAAGGGCCAGACTCCGCTCCAGAAAATGAAGCTCGACGGGCCGCCCAAGCCGGACGTGCTCGTCTACAACACGAACCAGTGCCGCGACGTGAAAGACTGGTTTCAGTTCTATGCCCGCGAGTTCGGCGTCCCGTGCCTGGGCATTCATACCCCTCGGGCGATCGGCGAGGTCGACGACGCGCTGGTCCACTACATCGCGCAGCAGATCGAGGCGCTCGTCGAGCCGCTCGAGAAGATCGCGGGCGCGCGCCTCGACCGAAGCCGCCTGGAAGAGACCGTCGCCTTGTCGCGGCAGTGTACGCTGTTGTGGAAGTCGGTGCTCGAGACGGCAGCTCACGTGCCCTCGCCCTTGACGTTCTTCGACGGAACCATTCAGATGGGCCCGGCCGTCGTGCTTCGAGGTGCCTCGGACGCGGTGGAGTACTACCAGACGCTCTTGGCCGAGTTGAACGACCGGGTAGCCCAGGGCACCGCCGCCGTGCCCGGCGAGCGGTTCCGCATCTACTGGGAAGGCATGCCCATCTGGGGCAAGCTGAAGGACCTTTCGACGCAGATGCTGAGCTTGGGGATCTGCGTCGTGGCCTCGACGTACTGCAATAGTTGGGTCTTCGAGGCGCTGGACCCGGCCGATCCGTTTGGCAGCATGGCCAGGGCCTATAGCAGCATCTTCATCTGCCGGTCGGAGGACTCCAAGGAGCAGTACATCGCCGACATGGCGAACAGGTTCCGCGTCGATGGCATCCTCTATCACGATGCCAAGACCTGCCCGAACAACTCGAACAACCGCTACGAGATGCCGCAACGTCTTGAGGCGCGCCTAGGCAAGCCTTATCTGGTGGTCCACGGCGACCTGAACGACTTGCGTCTTTATAGCGAGGAGCAGACCCGGACCAACCTCGAGGCGTTTGCCGAGCAGTTGGCGCAAGGATGAAGCGCGCCGGGACTCGTCCGACGGTTCGCGCGGGATGTCTTCGTGGCTTGATCGTCCCGTGGGGGCGGCGGCAGCCGTTCCGAAATCGCGCCCGCATCCTTGCCATCGCTGGCCGCGCCCACGGCCGGATTGACGGCTCCGCCCTCGTTGGGACGCCCCAGCGCATAGTCGGCGGGCGTGTGGGCGTGGACCGGCGAGGCGGTGGGCAAGGGCTTCTTCCACTGCACCCGATGAAGGGCCGGGAGGATTTCGCGGTCGGGGCCCCAGTGTGCCCGCCACGCGTCGAAGGCCTTCGGCGCGGGCCGGATCTCGGCGTCGCCCCGCACCACGTTCCAGAACACGGTGAACCCCTCGTAGAAGTTTCGCTCGCCGTTCCAAGAGACGCGCGCCTCGAACGGTTCCTTGCCGACAATGCCCGTCTGCTCGAGGAGCGGTCCCGAGGCGGCCCCGACGAGAATGCTCGAAGCGCAGCGGACCGACAACGGCAGTTGGTGCGGCGACAGATCGCTTTGCTCCATCCGGCACAGGCCCCCCCGCACCGCGGCCGTCACGTGGTTGAGGTCCAGGCGCATCGCGTCGCCCGCGGCCGGGGTCTTGTCGCCCCCGTCGGCCAGCAGAAGCCGTTCGGTCGTGGCCAACAGACCATTGTCCCACGAGAACTGAAGCGGCCGCAGGTCGTGCGTGCGCAGCACGACCGCCTCGCCGCGAACGACGCAATCGACCAGCGAGATCGCAGTGGCCGGCAACGGTTGCTCGTCTCCGGCAAGCATCGGGTTCCCCATCCCCGGATCGCTCTTCGTGCGGAAGAATGCCACATCCTGGTGGAAGGCCGCGTGGTCGTCCGACGCGTTCCGAATGGTCAGCCAGCACTTCTCCAGACGCACCGACTCCGACCGACGCACCTCGAAAAGCGACCACGGATCGGAAAGCAGTTCGCGGGGCACCTCCATGTCGATCGCCAGGTTGACCAGCGTCAACTGGCTACCCGACAGCAAGAACATGGCACGCGGATACTGGGCCGGATCCGGCTCCGAGGGGCGGAACACTACGACCGGGCGGAACCCCTCGCCGGCGCGGATCGTCAGCCGGAGATTGTTCAACGCGATCGGCCGTTCCTCTTTGCGCCCGCTGTACTCGAGGACAATCACATGGCCGCTGGCGGCCTTGGCGCACGCCGCCGCTAACGTGGCAAATCGATTCTCGCGGCCACCCACGCCGTCGACCACGAAGACGCCCGGACTCGAAGGGCGGGCGGGTTCGGGCGAGCCCAAGGGTTTTGCAGCGGGCGTGGCCTCGGGCGACGGGCTGGTCGGTACGGTCCCGCCCGGCAGCCCAGACGCCGCCCTCCCCGCCGTCACGCCGGAATCCCCCGTTGCTCCAGGCGGGTTGGCCGACCCGCCGATTTCCTTGGTCTTCGCCGGCCCGGCTTCTTTTCCCGGCGATTCCAGGGCGCCTGGCGCCTTTCCCGCCGTGGCTACCGAAGGCTTCGACGGGACGTCGACCCCCGCCTGCGAAGGCTCCTCGCCCGGACTCGCTGTCGTCGCAGGTGGGGAAGCCCCTGGGGTCGTGCCGGCTTCGACCGCGCCTTGCGTCTGGGCGTCTGGCATCCATGCTTCGTCCACGCCCGACGAACCGGCGTCCTCGCGGGTGTCGCCCGCCGCGTCGGACTGAGCCACCACGGGCCGATCCGCCGGCAGCCCGCCCTGAGGTGGCGACCACATGAGATCGAGCCCCACGACGATCGCCAACAGCCCCACGACGGGCGCCATCCACGGCAAGTGCCTTTGGAAGGGCGAAAGCCCCCGCGTGGCGTCGCCCTCGGCCCACCATGCTTGCGCCAGGCCCAGCGGATGCAAGCCTTGCTGTTCCGCCAGGCGCAACAGCGCCACGGCCAGTTCCGCGGCCGACTGAAACCGCCGCCGTGGGTCCTTCGCCATCATGCGTCGGACCAGGCGCGAGGCTTCCTCGGGGAGGTCCGGGCGGAAGCGCCGGACATCGGGTGGCTCCTCGCCCTGGTGCTGGAGGAGCTTCTGGAGCACGGTGCCCTCGGGAAACGGGGGCCGACCGGCCAACATGTAGAACAAGGTGCAGCCCAGCGAGTAGATATCGCTGCGCACATCCGCGGTGCGGGGGTCGCGGGCCTGCTCGGGCGAGATATAGTCGAACGTCCCCAAGGTGACGCCGCTGGCGGTCAAATCGCCCGCCGGATCGCCCCGCTGCACCCGCGCCAACCCCATGTCGATCAGTTTGACCCGGCCATCCGCCGTGATGAGTACGTTCGACGGCTTGATATCGCGGTGGACCACATTGCGCTGGGCCGCGTGGGCCAGGGCCTGCGCCACCTGAAGCGTATAGCGGATGGCGTCGCCCAGCTTCAGACCACCCCCTTGATCGACGAGCGTGCGCAGGTTCTGCCCTTCGATGAACTCGAAGACAATGTAGGGCAGTCCATCTTCCTCGCCCACATGGTACACCTGAACGATATTCTCGTGGTTGAGCCGGGCGGCGGATTGGGCCTCGTTGCGGAAGCGAAGCAGCGTCTCGGCATCGGCCGCCTGCTCGCGGGAAAGGACCTTGACCGCCACGATCCGATCGAGGTTCGTGTCCAGAGCCCGGAAGACCCGCCCCATCCCGCCCCCCCCCACGCACTCCAACAGCTCATACGGCCCAAGGCGCGTGCCTGGTCCCACCCGACCCGGACCGTACACGGTCGCCGCCTCGGCCGACTCGGCGGGAAGCGGGGAACGGCTGGAGATGACCGTGGGCTGTTCCTCGATGGGCGCGGCCGAGGCGTCGGGAGGCTTGGGGCGCCTTCCGCTGGAATCCTCGAATGTCTTGCGAGCCGACGACGATTGCATGCCACAGACCCGCACGCGCCAGCCGGTCCGCACCCCGCCAACCCGGCAGTGCCGTGTGCCCTATGCTCGTTCGATAACCTGTTCCGCCAGAATCGCTTCGGGACGCGACCCGTCCGGCCGAGAAGTACCCCAAAGGGAGGGTATCGGCAGCGCCACTCTCTGCCCATTATAATCGATCGCCCGCGCCGTGTCAGTTATAATGTCCCCTGTCTTGTTAACCACCTGTCCAACAGCAAGAGGGTACGCATGACGAAGCATAGGATCGACCGAAGACGCTTTCTGACAGCCAGCGGCAGCCTGGCGGTTGCGGGGCTCGGCCTCGGGACGGCCGCATCCCTTGCCGCGCCGGCCGCCAAGGGCGCCCCCACGGCAGAGAAGCTCGGTTGGCGCCTCGGATGCCAGGCGTACAGCTTCAACCGCTTCACGTTCTTCGAGGCGCTCGAGAAGAACGCCTCGCTGGGGCTGCGCTTCCTGGAAGCCTACCCCGGCCAACGCCTTTCCAAGGCGAAACCCGAGGTGAAGCTGAGCCACGACATGTCGCCCGAAGACCGCGCCGCGGTCAAGAAACGACTTGCCGAGATGGACACGAAACTCGTGTGCTACGGGGTCGTGGGACTCTCGAAGGACGAGAAGGCTTCGCGCAAGGTCTTCGATTTCGCCAAGGACATGGGGATCGAGGTGATCGTCTCCGAACCGCCCGAAGACGCCTTCGACACGATCGAAAAGCTCTGCGGCGAGTACCAGATCCGCGTGGCAATCCACAACCACCCGAAACCCTCGCACTACTGGAACCCCGACACCGTACTTGCCGTGTGCAAAGGCCGGAGCAAGCGCATCGGAGCCTGCGCCGACACCGGGCACTGGATGCGTTCCGGAATCCAGCCCATCGAGGCCATCCGCAAGCTCGAAGGCCGGATCGTCTCGTTCCACTTCAAGGACCTGAACACCTTCGGCGGTGGGGCCCATGACGTGCCGTGGGGTACGGGCCAGGCGAACGTCAAGGAGATCCTCCGAGAAGTGCGCCGCCAGGGGATCAAGGCCCCGTTCTCGATCGAGTACGAGTACCATTGGGACAACTCCCTTCCCGAGATTGCCCAGTGCGTCGCCTACTTCGAGAAGATCGCAACCGAACTGGCCGGCTGACGCCCCGCTCGCCAAGGATGCGGCCGAACGTCGTCGCCCCGCCCCCATGGCGGGGCTTTTTGTTGCGCGCCGATGCCCAACGGATGTCGCGGGCGCCGAAAATCCAAGTGGACACTTTGGAAAACAAGAATCGATCGGACGCGCTACCGATCTGCTTGCGCTGCTATCAGTTACGTCACCGCGATCGCGTGCACCTTTTGCAGGCACCGAAGCCAACCGCACAGGCACCAGCGAAAGAAGTCACCTTGTACACTAACACGATTGAGGGATAGGCTTCTTTGTACACTATGCCTCTTGCCATGCCTTCGGGTGGCGATGGCCCCCGATGCACGCGGCCAAGGCAGGGATACTTTGGGCGATGTGCGACCGGCAGCGAGGTTGTGTGCCGGGTATCGGATACGGGAAAAGCGTCCAGAGGAGCATAAGGATGCCAGAGACCGCGAGACGGGATGAACTCGAGGAGATGATCTACCGGGAGGCCGAGGCGCTTTTGGCCAAGAACCCGAACTGGGTGACGTTCTACCGCGAGACGTTCGGGCCGACAGGCATAGTCCGCCGGACCTTCGGCTCGCCCGAGGCACTTGCTCGGTTCGAACGAACGGAGACCTGCGCGAAGATCCAGCAGATGCTTACCAGCCTGCGTCGGAAATCGGCCGACCGCGCGCCCGAGCACGACCACACGAAGATCGTCACGGTGCGGATTCCCCGAAGCATTCACGACGCGCTGCGCCGGGAAGCGTACGACTATCAGACGTCGATGAACAAGCTGTGCATCTCGAAGCTATTGCGCTTGATCGACCCGGAGCTGATTCCGACCGATCGGGCTGAGGACGACAGCCGCTTCGAGTCCATGGAACCGGCATCCACCACGGACTCTTCACCCGTCGAAACACCGCCTCCGGAAACGCAGGAGTCGCCAGCGCCTCAAGGCGGGTCGACTTGAGAAAAGGCGCTGGAGCGGACCTGTAAGCCGGGTTCTGTTCCCGGCCGGCTTCCGGCCGGGCGATGGCCATTTCTCTAGGACGCCGATTGCTCGACGCCTCCAGCGGTCTACCCGGGAGTCGATGGCGGGCCGGACCAGCCCGCGAGGGCCGCGGTCGAACCGGTCGCCGCGGCCTCTCTGCTCCCTGCTTGACCTTGCTCCCGGTGGGGTTTGCCGAGCCAGGCCGGTCGCCCGGCCTGCTGGTGAGCTCTTACCTCACCGTTTCACCCTTACCGCGCGGGAGACCCCGCGAGGCGGTTTACTTTCTGTTGCACTTTCCCTGGCCTCGCGGCCGGTGGGGGTTACCCATCACCGTGTCCTACGGAGCCCGGACTTTCCTCCCGTCCCGGCTCGACGGGCCGTTACGGCGACCCCAGCCGGGACCGGCGACCATCCGGTCCCCTCCAACGCCGGCGCTATTGTAGGCGGTCGGCGTCTGGATGGAAACGGCGGGCACTGGCCCATCGAATAGCGAAACCCGATGGCGCACACGGCGTCGCGGCCTGCTCGACCGTCGCCCGAACCAGCGTGGCAGGGTGGCACCGTGACC
>DYLT01000361.1 GCA_020721945.1 Blastopirellula marina | reverse complement strand
GGCAGTCCGCTCGTGTGGCGGGTGGGCTGCCTGCGCCCGAGGCCGGCCGAGGGGCGCGGCACGCTGGCGGATCCCCACATCTCGGGGATTCAATGCAGCCAAAAGGGCAATCAACGCCTCGGAAGCCCCGAACACGCACACCCGCCCGTCGGGCAAAATCGTGATTTCGCTGATCGTGGCCTCGTCGTCGGGTTCCATGATCCGCTTCGCAAGACGGGTGATCTGGTGGGCCCTAGGAAATGACCTCCAGGCCGCACTCCTGGGCCAGCGCCCGCGCGCGGCGGCCAGCGTCGCGATCCAAGAGCGCGGCCAACTCCGGATACTCGGATGCCTTCCACCGAGGGAGATAGCCGTCCCTCACGCTGATTGGCACGGTCGGCAGGTGCTCGCGCATCCAGGCAACCACCGGCCGATAGCAGCAGTCGAAATGGCCCGGCATCAGCAGATGGCGCACCATCAAGCGGGCGCGCGGGGCCACCAGCATGAGGTTCCGGGTGACGACGGCCAGGTAGTTCTCGACGCGCGCGATGCGCCGGGCGCAGGCGTCGTTGCCGAACTTGAAATCGGCGACGTACACGTCGATGCCGCCATCGAGCAAGTCCCACGACTCCCTGGTACCATAGAAGTTCGATTTCCAGACCACCGGCACGCGCGGCCGGCATGCCGCGAGGACACCGAGCACGGCGGGAATGTGAATCGTCGGTTCGCCGCCGACCCACTGCACGTTGCGGGCTTCCCGCGTCTGGCCCCACGCGACCGTCTCGCGAAAGAACGGGGCGGAAAGCAACCTGCCGCGCGCCGGATCGAAGGCGTCCGCCTCGCCGATGCAGTACGCACAGCGCAGGTTGCACCCGGACAAATAGAACAGGTGCGAGGGGACCAGTTCGGGTTCCTCGCCGTACTCGATCCGGTGCCGGTAGACCCTTGCCCGACATCCGGCCCCGCAGGCACCGCGCTGCCCCCCGGCACGATCCACGCCACAGCGGTGTTCGCAAAGCACGCAATGGCGATACTGCTGCCGCGCGCGCACGAGCCGCTCTGGTGTGAGAGGAGACCCTGGGAGCATGGCAACCCTCGGCCCCGGCACCGACAAGAGACCTCCGACCCCCCCATCTTACCCCAATCGTTCGACCAAGGCAACGGGTTGAAGGGTCCTGGCGCTAGGCTTCCGTCGTGGCACGCGACCGCTTCAGGTATTTCTCGAGGATGGCTGGCACCTGGTCGGGCGTGACCTGGCCCAGGACCTCGTCGCCGATCATCACCACCGGGGCCAGCCCACAGGTGCCCAGGCAGCGGGCCTGCTCCATCGTGAACATGCCGTCGCTGCTGGTCTCGCCCCAGGTAATGCCCAACTCGCTCATCAGCCGCTGGGCGATCATCGCCGCGCCCTTGACGTAGCAGGCCGTTCCCATGCAGACGTTGATGACGTACTTCCCCCGCGGCGCCAAGCGGAAGAAATGGTAGAAGCTGGCCACGCCCGCCACCTTGGCCGCCGGCACGCCGAGCAGTTGCGCCACGGCGTCCAGATGCGTCGGGCTCAGGTGGCCGTATTGCGCTTGCACCCGGTGCAAGATGGCGATGAGCTGGCTCTCGGGCCGGTCCGCCGCGCGGCACTGGTCGATGAACCGCCAAAGCGGCTCGCCGAGGGCCTCGCGGCACATCGCTTGGACGTGCTCCCCATGGTCCGTCGTCTCGCTGCACGCGGGGTTCATCGAATGCCTCGCGGTAGTCTCGCGGTGTATCGGGTGTGAAGGAGCCGGTGGGCCCTCTCGGAGCCCGGCGCGCCAAGGAACGCCTCGTAGACTGCTTCGACGGCCGGGTTCTCGTACGACTTGCGGAGCGTTTTGCTGCCGTCGATGTGGTACAACGCCCCGGCCCGCTTGCGGAGCAGTTCCGGATCGAGCACGTGGTAGCCCTCGGGGGGGTAGGGCTGGCCGCCCCCGCCGATGCAGCCGCCGGGACAGGCCATGATCTCCAGCACATGGAAGGGCTCGCCGGCCTTGACCCGATCGAGCAGGATCTTGGCATTGGTCAGCCCGTTGGCCACGCCGACGTGGATATTCTGGTCGCCGATGGCCACGTAGGTCTCGCGCAGGCCCTCGACCGCGCGGACCTCGGTGAACTCGAGGCGGTCGGCCGGCTTGCCCGTGACCAACTCGCTGGCCGCGCGGAGCGTGGCCTCCATGACGCCGCCGGTCGTGCCGAACAGGTCCCCCGCCCCGCTGGCCAGCCCCAGGGGGGCGTCGAACTCGCCGTCGGGCAGCTTCAGAAAATCGATCCCGTAGCACTTGATCATCCAGATCAGCTCGCGGGTGGTCAGCACGGCGTCGGTCAGCGGCACCCTCGTGCCCGACGCGGGCAGATCGAGGTAATGCTCGGGCCGGCGGGCCTCGTATTTCTTCGCCACGCACGGCATGACCGCCACCATGTAGATCTTCGCCGGGTCGATGCCCTTGGTCTGGGCGTAATAGGTCTTGACCAGCGCCGACACCATGCCCATGGGCGAGCGGCACGTCGAGGCTAGCGGGATCAACTCGGGGTAGAACTTCTCGAGGAAATTGATCCACCCCGGCGAGCACGAGGTGATCATCGGCAGCGGGCCTGGAGCAAAGGGGACAGGGCCCTTGTCGGGCCCTTGCGGCAAACGAGGCCTGTCCCCTTGACTCGCTCCCGCCGCGTTGAGCCGCGTGAGGAACTCATGCGCCTCTTCGACGATCGTCATGTCCGCGCCGAAATCGGTGTCGAAGACGGCGTCGAACCCCAATCGGCGCAGGGCGGTGACCATCTTGCCGGTGGCTGGGGTGCCCGGCGGCAATCCGAACCCCTCGCCGATGGCGGCGCGGATCGAGGGGGCCGTTTGCACGACCACGTGCATCTGGGGATCGGCAAGGGCGTCCCAGACGCCGCCGGCGCTGCGCTTCTCGACGAAGGCCGCCGTGGGGCAGACGTTGATGCACTGCCCGCATTGGATGCACACCGATTCGTCCATGTTCGCCAGGTGGGCCGGGGCGACGACGGTGTGGAATCCGCGGCCGTGCTGGCTGAGGTTGTAGACGCCTTGGATCTCGGCGCACACGCGCACGCACCGCCCGCAAAGCACGCACTTCTCGCTGTCGCGCACCACGCTGTGGCTCGACAGGTCCATCGCGAATCGCTTGCGCTTGCCCTCGAAGTGCCGCGCCCGCACCCCCAGCGAATACGCCAGGTTCTGAAGTTCGCAGTTGCCGTCGCGCTCGCAGGTCTGGCAGTCCTGGGGATGATTGTCGAGAAGCAGTTCGACGATATCGCGCCGCGCCTGGCGGATCTCGGGCGAATTGGTTTGCACCTCCATGCCCTCCCACACCTTCTGGCTACAGGAGGTCATGTAGAAGCCCATGTCCTTGACCTCGACGATGCATACGCGGCACGAACCCATGAGGCTCAAGTTGGGATGGTAGCAGAGCCGGGGAATGCGGATCCCCAAAGCCTCGCACGCCTCCATGATGGTGGTGCCTTCGGGGACCGTCACCGCCGTGCCGTCGATCGTCAGATGGACGTTCTTCTTGCGCACCGTCTACAGCCTCCGCACCGCCCCGAACCGGCACACCTCGAAACACTTGCCGCATTTGACGCAGCGGAGCTGGTCGATCTCGTGCGGCATCTTGCGTTGGCCCGTGATGCACGACACCGGGCAGTTCCTCGCGCAGAGCGTGCAGCCGACGCACGTCGCCGGATCGATCTCGTAGTGGATCAGCGCCGTACACTTGTGGGCCGGGCATTTCTTGTCGACGACGTGGGCCAGGTACTCGTCGCGGAAGTGCTCCAGCGTGCTGAGCACGGGGTTGGGCGCGGCGCGGCCCAGCCCGCACAGCGATGTCTTCTTCATCAACAGGCCGAGACGCTTGAGCTTGTCGAGGTCCTCCAACGTGCCCTGGCCGGCGGTGATCCGCTCGAGGATCTCGAGCATGCGCAGGCTCCCCTCGCGGCAGGGCGTGCATTTGCCGCACGATTCGTCCTGCGAGAAGGCGAGATAGAACCGGGCGATGTCGACCATGCAGTCGTCCTCGTCGAGGACGATCATGCCCCCCGAGCCCATGATCGAACCGGCCTTGGCCAGCGTGTCGAAGTCGATCGGCGTATCGATCCACTTGGCGGGAATGCAGCCGCCGGCCGGCCCGCCGGTCTGCACGGCCTTCAGCGCCCGGCCGTCGGCCACGCCGCCGCCGATGTCAAAAACCACCTGGCGGAGCGTGGTGCCCATGGGCACTTCCACCAGCCCGGTATGGCGAATCTTGCCCGCCAGGGCAAAGACCTTGGTGCCGCCGCTTCGGGCGGTGCCGATGCGGCTGAACCAGTCGGCCCCGTAGTTGATCACGGCCGGAACGTTGGCGAACGTCTCGACGTTGTTGATCACCGTGGGCTTGCCCCACAAGCCGCTTTCGGTG
>DYLT01000360.1 GCA_020721945.1 Blastopirellula marina | reverse complement strand
CGCGGTAGGTCCCCGCGGCGGCCTTGCCCGGCACGTAAAGATCGACCCAGAAGCCATGCGTCTGGCCGGCGGGCAAGGCGAACGGCATGGCCGTGAATCGGGCTTGGCCCAGCGGCTTGCCCGTCAGCGGATGCCGCACCGGAATCAGCGGATCGGGGTACCAGCCCGGCCGAAAGTCCTTGTTGCGGTAGGACCCCTCGGTCAATTCGAGTTGGTGCTGGCGATAGAGCCGGGCTTCCGCGGCCGGAAGGACCGCTCCGTCGGGCGCGCGCAAGTCGCCCGGCTCGACCGCGACGCCTTCCAGCGGCGCGTCGGACCGCACCAGAATCTGGAACCCGCGCCACTCGTGGCGGGACGCTGCCAGACGCACCGCGGTGCCTTGCTCCGCCGGCGCGTCGCGGAGCACACGCCGGGTCTGCGTGGTGGTCCACACGTTCCATTCGGCCGCGGCCGGCGAAACCGCCAGCAAGGCCCACACGGCCCCAAGAGATGTCGTGATCGAACGCATCGCCGGTTCCTCCGGAAAAACCCATCGCTCCGATTCGGCGGGTCGAGTCGTCGAAGGCGTGAAACGCACGGCCTGCGATGCCCCGGTGTTCCGCCAACCTTACGTGCTTGCGCCGTTTAGTTCTAACCTCAGCCCGCACTGCGGGACAAGCCAGCACGGGCAGCCGCGCGGCGCGACCAAGACCGGGATGCTCGAGCCTTACCGCGTGGTCGAAGGGCGGCGGAGCGTCGGCGGCACTTGGCCTTGGGGCAGCGGTTCGGAGGGCAGTTCGATCCTGGGCAAGTCAAGGTCGCTCGGGCGAGACGACCCCGAAGGAGAAGCCGAGTTTCGGCTGGGGCCGGACTCCGGCCCGCGAGGCACCGGCAGCGGGACGCGCTCGGGCGTGGGAATGGTGGTGGGTTCGGTCCCTGGGGCCGAAGGACCGCGCCGGTCGGCCGGGGCGCGGGGTGATGCTCCGGCCGCCGATCCCGCTCGGCGGCATGCATCCAACTCGTCTTGGGTGCGGTCGAGCAGGTCTTGCAGCGCGTAGATCTCGTCTTCCAAGTCGCGATTCTCTCGCTCCAAGGCAGTGATGGCCGGATCGGTGCGGCACCCGGACATCGCCACCGCGACGAAAACGAGCGCGGCCGGAAAACCGACCCTCAGGATACCCTGGGACACCCCATGCATTGGTGCGCGGCAATGACCTGTGAACACTCGGCGCGCTTGGCTCGCGCTATTCAGAATGCGCAGCCTATCTGAGTTGCGCAGTCCATCCGTGGTAACAAGGGCGGACGAGTACCGGCGCGTTTTGGGGACCGATAACCCGCCAGCGCGAGGGGATCGACGAGTTCTGACCTCGCGCGGTTCGCACGGTAGCGATTCTTGGCTTCCGTGTCAACGCTGTTCGATGTGCTCGATGACGTGGTCGATCAGGCCGTATTCGAGGGCCTCCTCGGCCGACATGAACCGGTCGCGGTCGGTGTCGCGCTCGATCTTCTCCAAGGGGTGGCCCGTGTGTTTCAGCAGGATGTGGTTGAGCCGCTCTTTGATTTTGCTGAACTCCTTGGCGTGAATCATGATATCCTCGGCCGACCCCTCCATCCCTGCCATGGGTTGGTGGATGAGAATGCGGGCGTTGGGCAGGGCGTTGCGTTTGCCCTTGGTTCCGGCGGCCAGGAGCACGGCCGCCATCGAGGCGCACTGGCCTACGCAGTAGGTGGCCACCTCGCAACTGATGAACTGCATGGTGTCGTAGATCGCCAGGCCGGCCGTGACGCTGCCGCCGGGCGAGTTCAGGTAGAGGTGGACCGGCGCCTTGGGGTCCTCGGCCTGGAGGAAGAGCAATTGGGCCACCACCGCATTGGACAGTTCGTCGGTGATTGCCGAGCCGAGAAAGACGATGCGGTCCTTCAGCAGCCGGCTGTAGATGTCCATCGCCCGCTCTTCGCGGCCGCTCTTCTCGATCACGTAGGGTATCAGGGTCATGGGCGAAGCTGCTCCGCGCAAGAGATCGTCGGAGGTGCGTGAGGGGGGCTAGTCTTCCGTCTCCTGTCCCTCGACCACTTTCTGTTTGGTGAGAATGTCATCGACCACGCCGTAGGCCTTGGCTTCCTCGGCCGTCATGTAGAAATCGCGGTCGGTGTCCTTGGCGATCCGCTCAATCGGCTGGCCGGTGTGCTGCGAGAGGATCTGGTTGAGGACCTCGCGGGTGTTGAGGATTTCCTGCGCTTGGATCTCGATGTCGGAGACCTGGCCGCCGACCTGGCCGTACGGCTGGTGAATCATCACCTTCGAGTGAGGCAGCGCGAAGCGTTTCGCCTTGGCGCCGCCGGCCAAGAGCACGGCGCCGCCGCTGGCCGCCAGTCCCACGCAGTACGTGGCGACCGGGCAACTGAGGATCTGCATCGTGTCGTAGATGGCCAGCGTCGCGCTGACGCTGCCGCCTGGCGAGTTGATATAGAAATGGATATCCTTGCGCCGGTTCTCGCTCTGAAGGTACAAGAGCTTCATGACGATTTCGTTGGCGTTGGCGTCGTGGATCACGCCCTGGAGCAGGATGATGCGGTTCTCCAAGAGCAGATCGCCCAACGTCAACTGGCGTTGACGTTGGTAATCGCGGTAGTTCGCCCACGGATCGGCCAGCGGCGGTCGGGACAATACGCTCATGGGTCGCGAGGCTCAAGCAGGAACGAAGGGGGTACGGCCAAGAACGACGGATCGACCGGGGCGGTGGCCGAGAGGCGGCAAACGACGACGAATCCACGCATCGCGCATCCCTTCGAGCCTCGTTCCGCCTAGGTCCCTTCGGCGGTCGCCTCGGGGATGGGCGACGAGGGTTCGCCACCGGCGGCGGCCCGGTCCATGGCTTCTTCTTCCATCGCTTCGGGTTGGTACGGCGTATCGACGAACTTCGCGTGGGAGAGGATCCGCTCGATCACCTTCCGTTCGACGATCTGGTTGCGGAGCACGTCCATCCGCCCCGCCTTTTCGAGCCGGGCGCGGACCCGGCGCGAGGTCTCCCCGCTTTGCAGGGCGATCAACTCGATCTCCTGCTCGTAGTCTTCCTCGGTCACGTCGATATTCTCGACCTCGGCGATCTTCTCGAGGATGAAGTGCTCCTTCAGGGCCCGCGAGACCGACCACGCGCTGTTCTGCCGAATCGCATTTTCGTGAGCGAGGATCTGCTGGGTGGTAAAGCCTGCCCGGCGCAATTCCATCGCGACCCGCTCCAACTCGCGCTGGCTCTGCCGCCGGAGCAAGCCGGGCGGCAGTTCCCACGAGGCCGAGGCCGTTAGCGCGTCGGTAATCTGCCTGCGCACGCGGCGATGCTGCTCGTACTCCAACTGGCGATTCAGGTTGTCGCGAACGGCGTCGCGGAGGTCCGCGACGCTCTCGAAATCGCCGAGCCCTCGGACGAACTCAGGGGTGAGTTCGGGCAACTGGAGTTTCTTGACTTCCTTGACCTCGAACGTGGCAGTCACCTTGCGGCCGCGGAGCTGTTCGTTCGGGGCGTCCTCGGAGATCTGCGCTTCGCCGACCCGCGTCTGGCCCGCACGCACCCCTTGCATCAATGCATCGAACCGCTCGATCTTCCCGTCGTGGAAGCTGAGCACGGGGCGAATCCGGATCAGCTCCTCGTCGGAGCGGGACAACACCTGGCCCTCGTGCGTGAAGGTCAGCGTGCAGAACACGTAGTCGCCCGCCTCCGCCGGCCCGTCGTGCGGAACAAGCGTCCCGTATTGAGCCAAACGGTCCTTCAGGGACCGATCCACGTCGTCGTCCGTGAACTCGCGCACGGGCCGTTCGATGGTCACTCCCTTCCAGTCGGGCAGGTCGAACTCGGGCCGGACCTCCAAGTCGAACTCGTAGGTCATGGGCCCCTCGTCGGGCAACTCGACCGCGTCGAGCTGGAAGTCCGGCTCGCTGATGGCGGCCAGGTCGTACTCCTCGCTGATCTGAGCTATGCTGTCGAGCAACAGATTCGACTTGACCTTGTCCTTGATCTCCTTGCGGAAACGCGTCTCGATCAGCTTGCGTGGCGCCCGGCCCGGCCGGAACCCCGGCACCTGGGCCGTGGTGACCAACTCGGAGAACTCTTTGTCGAAATACCGTTCGATATCGTCCCGCGAGACGCGCACCACAATATGCCGTTCGCACGCACTGCGCGGCTGGATGTCTACCTCAAGGCTCAACCGCGAGGCCTCCTCCTCTTCGGAGCCCTCGGCCACCTCCGCGGACGACACTGCGGCGTCCACTGCGGGTACCACCGGAGAGTCCCCATCCTGGGGCCTGGATGCCTCGTCCGCAAGAGGGGAAATCGGTTCGTCCTGACCGGGATGTTCGGTGGAAGCCATGATCGAGAAACGCCGTCAAACAGCCCTGGGAAAAAAGAAAGAGCGGGTGATGGGACTCGAACCCACGACAACGACGTTGGCAACGTCGTGCT
>DYLT01000359.1 GCA_020721945.1 Blastopirellula marina | reverse complement strand
AGCGAACGGCTGATCGACCCGCCGTGCATCGCCACAAGCCACCCCGAGGCCGTCTCGATCCGCCCGCCACGAAACTCCATCTGGTCGAGAAACACCCGGCCCGACCCGCTGAGCACATGCGGAAACCGCCGCGTGACCAGGCCATCGAGATCCACGCCCGAGAAGTGCCCGCGCACCTGCCCATTCCACGAGCCGCCCGAGACGTCGGCCTGGATCTCGCCGCAGAACTGGCAAGCCGACCCGAGGGAAGACAATCCACTCCACCCCAGGGCAAGCAGGGCGCAGGGAACGTCGCCGTTGCCGGTGTTCACATCGACGTGCAGGACGGGTTCGGGCGCCTGGCGATCGCGGCTGAAGCAAATCGACGCCAGGTGTCCTTCGTTCGCGCCGTCGCACCGGAAGGCCACGCCTGCCCAGACCCCCTTGGCCAGCGACTCGAGCCGGCCCTGAAAGGCCGCAAGCCCGGCCACCGCCGGACCGCCGGAGAGCGTCACCCGAGTCGCTTCCAGCCGGACACAGGCGTCGGGCCATCCGGTGCGCGAAGCCAGCAGCCGATCCAAGAGCCGGCGCAGTTCGTCGATTTGGCCAGCGTCGACCTCCATGACCGCGGTCCGCACCACGAGGAAGGGGCGATCACGCCCCTCGACATCGGCGCTGGTCTCCCACGTCGCTTCAAGCCGCGGGCAGCGGACCGCGACGCGGCCGCTCGCGGGATCGGCCAGCTCGAGCCCTTGGTAGACCGTCACGCCGGGCCGCGGATAGGCGACCGCCCCCAGCGTGACGCGCAGTCCCAGACGCCATCCTAAGCGCTGGGCCTCGGCCTGGACGTGCCAGGGCAACCTCAGCGCGAGCGTCCAAACCAGGATACTCGCCGTGGGCAGCACGCAGACGAGCCAGAACAGCGTCAAGGACACCACCCGCCGGGTTCGATCGTGGAGTGGGAGCATCCGTGTTCCTCCCAGGACGCGCCTACGATTCGGCGCGGCCGGCCCTGCCGTGTTCCGCGGCCAACTCGCCGAAGAGTCTCCATCGGGCTTGCATTTCCACGAGGCTGTCGCCACCGAACTTGTCGACCAGCGCTCGGGCCACCTCGAAGGCAACGACATTCTCGACGATCACGCTGGCCGCCGGCACGGCGCAGACATCGCTCCGCTCGTAGGCGGCCGACTCGGGTTGCCGCGTGCGCAAGTTGACCGATTCGAGCGGCCGGGCCAGCGTGCTGATGGGCTTCATGGCCGCGCGAAGCACGATGGGCTGGCCATTGCTCATCCCCGCCTCCAAACCGCCCGCATGGTTCGTCGGGCGCACGAAACCCAAGTTCGGCGACGAGACCTGATCAGGATCGAAACGGATGGGGTCGTGGACCTCGGAACCTCGTCGCCGCGCCGCCTCGAACCCCAAACCGATCTCGACCCCCTTGATCGCCTGGATCGACATGACGGCCTGGGCCAGTCGGCCATCGAGCTTCTCGTCCCACTGGGCATGGGAGCCGAGTCCGAACGGGACGCCCTCGACCCGCACCTCGACGACGCCGCCCAGCGTGTCGCCCGCCTTCTGGCACTGGTCGACGAGGGCCTTGACCTCGGCATCCTGGTCGGGGTTGAGCGAGTAGACCTCGCTGGCGTCGCGCCGCGCGCGCTGCTGCGCAAGCGTGCCGGGTTGCGCGGCGATCTCGATCGGGCCCACGGCCACCACATACCCGAAGGCCACGATGCCGAACGCGGCCAAGAGCTGTTGGGCCAAGGCCCCGACCGCGACCCGGGCTGCCGTCTCGCGGGCACTGGCCCGCTCGAGAATCGCGCGAATGGGCGCGAGGTACTTCATGGCCCCACTCAAATCGCCATGCCCCGGACGGGGACGGTCGATATCCTCCATCCGTTCGATCTTGTCGTCGCGGTTCGGAATCGCCAGCGCGATGGGGCTGCCAAGGGTCGTTCCGCGCCAGGTGCCGCTGAGCAGTTCGACCCGATCTTGCTCGATCCGCTGACGGCCTCCGCGTCCGTAGCCGCCCTGCCGACGACGAAGCTCGGCGTCGATCGGAGCGGTCTGAAGCGGGACGCCCGATGGAAACCCACTGATCAGCGCCACCAGGGCCTTGCCGTGCGACTCGCCTGCGGTCCAGTAACGCAACATGCTGGCAGTTTTCACGTTACAAGAGAAGCCCTCGACGCAACCCGCCTCGGGTCGGCCCGAGAAATCGCCGAATTGTACCCGGCCTTGGTTCCAGCGAACAGGGCGATTCCCTCGGGGGCAACCCTGCATACTGGCGTGCTCCAACGATCCTCTGGTATACTCCCCTGGCTTGTCGTGGTCCGGTGACCGGTTGTTGGAGCCAGCCGCATGAATCCCGTGGTCCTGGAGAGTTCGCTTCCCGGCATCCTTGTGCGCCGCGGCAAAGTACGCGACGTGTATGATCTGGGCGACCGCTTGTTGTTGGTCAGCACCGATCGGATCAGCGCGTTCGACTGGGTGTTGCCGACCGGCATTCCCGACAAGGGTCGAGTGCTCAATCAAATCGCCGCGTTTTGGTTCGACCTTCTCGGCGAGCCGAACCACCTGCTGACCACCGATGTGAACGCGATGGACCTCCCGGCGGAGGCGGACCGGCACCTGTTGGCCGGACGGTCGAGTCTGGTGCGCAAGACGCGCGTCGTTCCCATCGAGTGCGTGGTGCGCGGTTATCTTGCCGGTTCTGGTTGGAAGGAGTACCAGAAAAGCGGAACGGTGTGCGGCGTCAAACTCCGCCCCGGCTTGGTCGAAGGCGCCGCCCTGGACGAACCGATCTTCACGCCCGCCACCAAGGCGGAAACAGGCCACGACGAGAACATCTCGTTCGAACGGATGGCCGATCTGGTCGGGCGCGAGCTGGCCGAGGAACTGCGCCGTCGCAGCATCGCGGTGTTCGAGAAAGGGGCTTCGTACGCCAAGGCGAGGGGGATCCTGATTGCCGACACCAAGTTCGAGTGGGGCCTCGTCGACGACCGGTTGATTCTGATCGACGAGGTGCTTACGCCCGACAGCTCGCGGTTCTGGCCGGCCGATCGGTACCAGCCGGGGCGCGGTCAACCGTCGTTCGACAAGCAGTTCGTGCGCGACTGGTTGGAGGCGACATCGTGGGACAAGAATAGTCCGCCCCCGCCCCTACCCGACGACGTGGTCCTGAACACGCGACGCAGGTACCTTGAGGCGTTCGAACGCCTTACCGGCAAACGCTTTGAGACGCAGACGGGCGTCTAGACCTCGCGTTCGACCCTCGGCGGTTTGATTGCACAGCCCACGGGCCTGGCTAATAATTGCTTGGCGAGGCGATCGCGATGGGCACGGTGCGGAACCCCGAGGATGGCGATGTCGGCGAAGCTGGACCCTTATTGGAAGTGGCTTGGCATCCCCCCGGACGAGCAGCCACCGAACTACTACCGTCTGCTCGGCATCGCGCCGTTTGAATCGGACCCGGAGGTCATCTCGAACGCGGCCGACCGCCAGATGGCCCATGTGCGGTCGTATCAAACGGGTCCCCATGCGTTGCTGTCGCAGCGGCTTCTCAACGAATTGTCGGCCGCCCGGGTCTGCCTGCTCGATACGGCGCGCAAGGCGGACTACGACGCCCGACTTCGCCGCGAGGCCACTGCCCAGCCTGGGGTCGGTGCCGCTCGGTCCGTGTTCGCCTCGGCCGAGGTGGCCCCACCACCGAGGGCGACGCCGAGCGATGCGATCCCGCTGCCGTTTTCGACCGAGCCGTCGTTCCTGGCGGACTGGGAGGCCGAAGGCGGTTTGACACGGCCGGCCCAGGGGCTGACTGCCGAGGGATGGTCCGATGTCTTGGTCACCGGCCCAGGGCGGCGTTCGCGCAGCGCGCCGCGGCCGCTTCGGCGCCGCAGGTCCCCCGGCCTTGGTCTGGCGATGGCGCTGGCCGGCGTCGTGGTGGCCTTCGTGCTTGCGGTGGCGACGTGGAGGTGGACCCACTCGCCTCGATCCGGCAGCTTGCCGTCCCGTATGGACCATCCACCAGGGAAATCGGCAACGACGGGTAGCTCAGCCAGCCGATGACGACCGACCCGCCACCCGACGACCATCGTCCACCGCGCCTGTCGGCCGGAGCACGTCGGGCCGCGCTCGAACGCCATCCCTGGGTGACGTTTGTCTTGCCCCTGGGAGTCTACTTGCTGTGGACCTCGTTGGAATCATCCGCCGCGGGGATGGCCAATGGGCCAACGGCCGTCGGCGCGGCGGCCTACCCGGCGGTCTACCTCGCCAAGATCACGCTGACCGCTGCGGCCTGTTGGCTGGTCTGGCCGGGCCTGGCACGTTTCCCCTGGCACGTAAGCCGATGGGCGTGGGTCGTGGGGGTGGTCGGGGCCGGCGTATGGATCGGCTTGTGCGAACTGCCGGTGCATCGAGCGCTGGTGGCGATCGGTCTCGACCGGCTGGCCTCGCTGGGGGCGCGGGCTGGATACAACCCCTTCGAACGG
>DYLT01000358.1 GCA_020721945.1 Blastopirellula marina | reverse complement strand
TTCCAGCATAATCCACGTCAGACGTGAGCGACTGGTCCAACCATTTTGTCTACGGATGGCTTTGCGGTGCGGCAAGGTGACGGTCCGCGCCAACCACCGCGCTGGCCAGACCGCCACGGATTGAGCAAGGTAACGCCGCAGGCGACCTCGGGCCAACAGAAACTTTGCCAACTCGCGAAACCGCTGGGCAGGCAGGAAACGACGGAAGGTAATCCAAGACAAACACTGACGCACGCGCTTCCCTTCGCGCTCTCTTCTTGCGGGGGGGCGAATACACCGAGAATCACGCGCGCAGGCCGTTACAAGGTGTTGTCGCCGGTACTACCATGGCCGCTATTGACGAGGCTCGCGTTTGTGCGGCGTTCGCACCTAAAACCGGGAGAGCCCGAACGAGTCTCGCTCGCGCAACGTTGCCGCTGGTCACCGGACGCCGTAAGATGGGCTTTCCTGCCGCGCCTCACCCCCTGGGAAGAAATCGCCATGACGCCTCTCGGCCGATCGTTGTATGCCGTGCTGCCTGTCGTCGCCCTGATGGCCTCGGACATGCCCGCGGATCCATGGCGTGCGTCGCTGGCTTTGGATGGCGGGGGATGCTGGCGAGGCCGCATCCGCGTGGTGGTCGAGAACGCGGGCAGCCGGGCCGCGCTCGGCGAACCCGTGGGCGTGCCGGTCGGCAAGGGCGCGGGCCAGGCGGATCTCGAGGGACAGGCGGCCGAGGCGCTGCGCGTGTGCGACGCGCAGGGGACCGAGATGCTGCTTGCCCTTGAAGGCCCCGACGGCCAACCTGTGGCGCGAGGGTCCATTCCTGCCGGCAGCACGCTGGTTCTGCCCACCGAGTGCGAAGCCGGCAAGTCGGCGGTGTACTACGTCTACTTCGACAATCCGGCGGCGGGCGAAGTGCCCGACACGCTGACGGTCCGGCTCGGCGTGATCAATGGCGACGTGGAGGCCGGCCAGGGCGAAACCCCCGACGGATGGACCCACGATATCCCGGACCCGCGGCACCGGGCAAGCTGGGTCGCCGAGCGTCCTCAGTCGGGCGAACGGTGCCTGAAGACCGTGGTCGCCGCCGGGTCCGAACCCTCTTGGATCGCCACGCGCCAAGGCGGCCTGCACCTCGTCGGCGGGGCCAAGTACCGCATGAGGGCCTGGGTGCGGGCCGAGAATGTCAAGGGATTCGCCGGGTGGTATATCCACGTGGGCAACCGCGAGAACCCCATGCTCCTTTCGCCCATGCTCAGCGGCGGCGAGGGCACCTACGATTGGAAAGAGGTCTCGGCCGAGTTCACCGCCCCGGCCGACGCCGACCTGGCCGACCTGGGCACAGTGCTGCGCGGCACGGGCACGGCGTGGTTCGACAACGTGCACTTGGTGTGTCTTGAACCCGGTCGCCTTCACGCCGTCGCGGAGAAGCCCGAACGGTTGACACTCGCAGAACTCGGCGACTCGCCTTGGCGACGCGGCACCATTGCCGCGGATCGCCGCGCGGCAATCCGGCTGATCCACGTCGGCCCGGAATCGCTCGCCCGATCGCTCGTGTGCGTGGACGTGGGGATGCTGGACCGGCGTCTGGCGCCAGCGGCCAAGGGGGGCTCGTTGGCGGTCTTCGACGGCCAGAAGCCCGTTATGCACCGCCGCGTGGGAGACCTGCTCGTGTTCGAGGCCGACGTGCCGCCGCGCACCGCCCGCACCTGGCACGTGTACCAATCGGTCTGGCCTGGCCCGCGCGCGGAAGAGGAGTCGGGGGTGAGGGCGTCCCTGGCCACTCACAACCTTGTCGAGAACCCCGGCTTCGAGTCGGGCGCCGCAAAGCCCGATGCCTGGACGCACGATCCCGCCGGCGCCGGCGTGCGCTTTGGCCTCGACGATCCCGGCCGGCCGGAGCTGGGCAAGCGGTGCGCGAAGATGGTGGTTTCGCCTGGGGCCCCCGAGGGGTGGCGCGGGTGGCGTCAGACCGTGGCCGTCCAGCCCGGCACGACGTATCTCGTGGCGGCGTGGATCAAGTGCCAAGACATCGAAGGCGGCGAGGTGCATCTGCACCTCCATCGCCGCACGGCCGACGGAAGGTTGAGCAAGCACGAGCCCATGACGGGCGTCGGCGCGGGCATCCGCGGCACGACGGATTGGACCTTCATGTCGGGGCTTGTCGTCATGCCCGACGATGCGACCCGGCTCGAACTCCACCTGACTATGAACACCCGGGGCACGGTTTGGCACGACGGCGTGCTGGTGGCCCAGGTCACTCCGGCGAAGCTCGCGCGGATCGAGGGCCGTGCGCTTGCCGAGTCCGAGGGGGTGGCCGTGTGGCAGGTTCCGGCCGTGGTCAAGGTGTTCGAGGACGACCGGCCCTTGCGCGGACCATCGTCCGGCAACGTTCGGCTGGCCGCGGCGCGCAACGAGCAGGAATCGCTCCAGTTGGCCGTGTGCAGCGGCCGGGCGATCCGCGGCGTGCGGGTCGAGGTCGATCCGCCGGCCGGCCCCCAGGGCAAGACGCTCGGCGTGGAAGTGAACGTGGTGGGCTATGTGCCGATCGACTATCCGACGAACTACTACCGGTCGTTTGCGCCTGCGTGGCGCCGCAAGACGCCGACCGCCGCGCCGGCGTGCGACGGTTGGCCCGGGCGGTGGCCCGACCCGCTCTTGCCCCGCGACACGTTCCACCTGGCGGCGAACACCACGCAGCCGGTGTGGATCACCATGAGCGTGCCCAAGGACGCCCCGGCCGGCGACTACGCGGGCCGCGTGCGCTTGGTTGCGGAGGGAAAGACCCTGGCCCAATGGCCGTACACGGTGCACGTCTGGGATTTCGCCCTGCCCGACGAGAGCCATGTGGGGGCGATTTACGACGTGCATGGGACCGGGGGCGAGCGGTTCTGGGGAAAGCCCGCCGGCGAGGCGGCCCGCGACATCATGCGTTTCATGGCCCGGCGGCGGCTCTGCCCCGACCGCGTCCAGCCGCCCCCGACGATGCGGTACGAGAACGGCCGCGTGGTGGCCGATTTCGCCGAGTTCGACAAGGCCGCGGCATGGTACTTCGACGAGTTGAAACTGCCCTTCTCGTACACGCCGTGGACGTTCTATCTGTTCGGCTGGGGCATGCCGCCGCGAAAGCACTTCGGCGAAGAACCCTATCCCGGCGCGTGGCCTTACCAAGGGGCCGATCGCAGCCGGCTTCGCCCCGAGTTCAAGAAGGCCTACCAGGCGTGCCTCAAGGCGTTTTGGGACCACCTCAAGGAGAAGGGCTGGGCCGAGAAGTTCATCCTCTACATTTCCGACGAGCCGTTCGACGCCCAGCCCGAGATCCGCGAGCAGATGAAGGCCCTTTGCCGCATGATCCACGAGGTCGACCCGAAGATTCCCATCTACGGTAGCACGTGGAAACACGTGCCCGAGTGGGACGGCTTTCTCGACGTCTGGGGCATCGGTCACTATGGCGTTGTCTCGCCCGAGCGCATGGCGGCCCTGCGTGCCGGCGGGGCCCGGATCTGGTTCACCACCGACGGTCAGATGTGTATTGACACGCCCTACTGCGCGGTCGAGCGCCTGTTGCCACACTATTGCTTCAAGTATGGGGCCCAAGCCTACGAGTTCTGGGGCGTAAGCTGGTACACCTACGACCCGTTCCGCTACGGTTGGCACGCGTACATCCACCAGTCGGAGCAGCCGGGCAAATCCTATTGGGTGCGATACCCCAACGGCGATGGGTACTTGCTCTATCCCGGCGGACTGGTCGGTTATGCGGGCCCGGTCAGTTCGATCCGCCTCGAACAGGCCCGCGAGGGCGTCGAGGATTACGAGTACCTCTACCTGCTCCGCGACCGGATGGCCCGCGCACGAGCGGCCGGCAAGGACATTGCCGCGGCCGAGCGGGCGATGGCCCAAGCCGCGGCGCTGGTGACGATTCCCAATCCCGGCGGGCGGTACTCGCGCCGGATCCTGCCCGACCCGCTCGCCCTCGACGCCGCCCGCCACGCGGTGGCCGAAGCGATCGAGCGGCTACCCACCCGATAACCGTTCACGGGCAATATGCCCGCTTGCGCGACCAAGCCCGCGAGCCTGGGACTATCCCCTTCGGGAGTCCCCTGGTTACCGATGGGCCGAGCTTGCGGCGACGATTCGCGGCTCGCCCCAGCAGCCCCAGTCGCAGATGAACGGACCCTCCGAGTCGGTCACCAAGGCCACGACGATGCTCTGGCCCGACCACGCGGCCAGATCGACCACCATCCGTCCCCACGCGCCCGGCAGCATGCAGCGTGCGGCGACTTCCCGACCGTTGACCTCGACCGCGAACCGCATCCCGTCGGACCGCGATCCGTCGCGCACTCCGAGCCAAGTCTCCAGGCGCGCTGGCTCGGCGGGCAGGCGCATGGGAGCCAACACGACCGCTCGGCCGTGATCAGGAGGATGGGCGAAGAGCCCCTCGCGCCTGACGCCCCCCACCGTGCTGGCCCGCCGCACCACGGTGGCGTGCTCTGCCGAGGGCAGGACTC
>DYLT01000357.1 GCA_020721945.1 Blastopirellula marina | reverse complement strand
CGTGATCCCGAAGGGATCACCGCCATTAGCCGGAGGTCAACGACCTCCGGATGAGCGCCCCCGCACCACGCGCCATGATCCCGAAGGGATCACGGCCATTAGCCGGAGGTCCGCGCAGCGCCACCTCCGGACGCGGAGCAGGGAGCACGGAGCGATCCCGAAGGGATCAGAGCTATTCATACCCCCTAAGTGGGCGTTACTGGGCTCGAACCAGTGACCTTCAGCTTGTCGAGCTGACGCTCTAACCAACTGAGCTAAACGCCCAACACGGCGGGTATTGACCCCAAGACGGACTGACAACGAAAAAACGGCCCCAGCGGTCTTCCTTGCCGGATGGGCCGTTTGGGTCCAGCAGCTTAAGTACCGATTGTTCCATCGCTTGCGAAAGTGGCGGGGACAGGATTCGAACCTGTGACCTCGAGGTTATGAGCCTCGCGAGCTACCGGACTGCTCCACCCCGCGTCGAACGCCTCGGTAAGAAAACATCGTACCGAGGAACCCTCATGCTGCGGTCAATTATACCCGCGCCACGGGGCGCGTCGAGTGGTCCGACCATCTTTCCCAAACACGGAAACGCGATGGACACGCCACGGGGGTTCGGCTACAGTGCCCTCGCCGGACCGATACTAGCTCTCAATGGTGGCTACGCATGACTCTATAGCTGGGGGTCCGCCGGGGAGCGCATTTCTCCGGCTCGATTTGGCACGGAGCGGTCTACCCTGGCGTGGACCATCAGGGAGATCCCGTCACAAGGAGGTGTCTTCTCATGCTGGGTCGGCTTGGTGCTCGATTCCGAAGAGGGGGTCGCAACGTCTCGAAAGCGAACGTCCTTCTGCGGTATGAGCAGCTCGAAGACCGGGTGATGCTCGACGCCGGGCTCGTTGCAGAACCCGTCACGGCCCTCTCGCTCGCGGAGGTCGACAGGGTCTCGATCGACGCGGTTCCCAACGATCCCCAGTTCGGGTCGATGTGGAACCTGCGGAACACGGGCAGTTCAGGCGGAACGGCCGACGCCGATATCGACGCCGACGCGGCGTGGAGTCGATTGACGGGCAGCCTGGCCACGGTCGTGGCGATCATCGACACGGGCATCGACTACACCCATCCCGATCTCTATAAGAACCTCTGGCTCAACCAAGGGGAGCTTCCGACGGGATTGCGCCTCGTCGATACCGACACCGACCGCCTGATCACCTTCTGGGACCTCAATGCGATGCCCAATGGGGGCAGCGTGATCGACGCCAATGCGAACGGCCGGATCGACGGGTACGATGTGCTTCATGACCCCCGTTGGGCCGACCGCCACGACAACGACCACAACGGCAAGATCGACGACCTGATCGGCTGGGACTTTGTCCATAACGACAACGATCCGTATGACGACAACGGCCACGGCACCCATGTAGCCGGCACGATGGGCGCCTTGGGCAACAACGGCTTAGGGGTAGCGGGCATCAACTGGAAGATCCAATTGGCGGCGCTGAAGACCCTCGATGTCTCGGGCGGCGGATCGACCGTCGATGCGGCCAGCGCACTGGACTATGCCGTACGTCAGGGGATTCGCATCAGCAACAACAGTTGGGGGGGCGGTGCGTACTCGTCGGTCCTGGCATCGGCCATCGGCAACGCCAGGGCGGCTGGACATGTGTTCGTTGCCGCCGCGGGCAACGACGGGCGCAATCTCGATGCGTCGCCCTACTACCCGGCGTCGTACGGCTTGGACAACGTCGTGGCCGTTGCCTCGAGCGACCGCTACGACGGCTTGTCGGGCTTCTCCAACTATGGGCCGAGGTCGGTCGACCTGGCGGCGCCCGGATCGAGCATTCTCAGCACGCTGCAAGGTGGCGGCTATGGCCTCAAGAGTGGCACCTCGATGGCCGCGCCCCACGTGGCCGGTGCGATCGCCCTAGTCTGGAGCGCATACCCCACGCTGGACTACCGCAGCGTGATCGCTCGGATTCTGGGGAACGTCGATCGCACGGCCTCGCTTTCCGGAAAGGTCGCCACGAGCGGGCGGCTCAACGTCGATCGCGCGTTGTCGGGTGCGGCGGCGGACGCGGCCGCGTCCCACACGGCCCCGGCAACCGGCACCCCACTCGTCTTCGGCAGCACGACGGCCGTGACCTTGCGCCACCGGGTCACCGTGGTCTCGTCGCTCACAATCCCAACGGACTTCGTCATGGGCGACGTGAACGTGACGCTTCAGCTCGCGCACCCCAACGACGGGAACCTGTACCTCTACCTCCGCGCGCCGGATGGAACGCGTGTCGATCTGATCGCCTATCGGGGCGGCCATGGGGACGATTTTCGGGGTACCACGCTCGACGATCAGGCCGCCGTGCCCATCGCGTCGGGCGCCGCACCGTTTACGGGGGTGTATCGTCCCGAGAAGCCGCTTTCGGCCTTGCAGGGCAAACGGGCCGCCGGCACGTGGAAACTGTATGTTTACGACCGGGGTTCGTCCGATGCCGGGCGTCTGGAGTCGTGGCGTCTTACCTTCGTTCCCGCGGGGAAATCAGCGGCCGCGTCGGCCGCCTTGGCCACCGATCGAGTGCTGTTACGCGATCCCGAGGTCGGCTTCGAGTCGCGATGGCCGGACCGCGCGCTTTGCGAACTCGCGGCCGCGCTGGTCGAGCGCCGCGCGACGGAGAGAAGCTCCTCGAAGCCGCCGCGGGCCATCGACGAGCCTCTGGTCGATCTCTTCAACCGAATCTACGGAGCCTAACGCCCACCCACGCTGGGGTTAGGGAACGGTGATGGCTTCGTTCGGGCAGGCATCGACGCACGCGGCGCAATCGAGGCAGTTCTCCTCGATGACCACGGCTTTGTTGTCCTCGACCTTGATGGCCTCTGATGGGCACGCGTTGGCGCAATCACCGCACCCGGAGCACTTCTCTGCGTCGACTACGGCTGCCATGGATTTGCTTTCTCCTTTGATCTGATCGCCCACGATCGAACCAAGAATGTACATTGAAGCATACCAGCGCCGTGGCCGGCTTGGAAGTTAGAAACGACTCGAGGCGCGGTTAATCGCAAGCGCTGGTTACAAAAATGGCCCGCGACGTCACACAGCAAACGGCCCTCCGCGTGCGGCGGGGTTGGCATCACCACGGAATGAGTTTTGGGGCTGGGGCCTGGCGACCGAACACCCGGCCATACCGCGCCGTCAGGCCGCGGAAGTCGTGCCGGAGGAAGGCGTAGAGCGATTCGGGCGGGTTCATGGCCAGCCACTGGCGTGCGAGTTGGGCGGCATGGGCATGGTAGCGCTTCTGCGACCCGCTGTGGACGTAGCACCGCCCGGCGAACCGCCGCAGGTCGCCATCGAAACGCGGGCCGATGTGCCACAGCTCGTGGACGACGGTCGAGAGCTTCTCGTGGAATTCCAGGTCGAGGAACCGCGGCAGGTAGAATGTCAGGACATAGAGCATCTCGCGGCCCGAGGCGTCGACGAGGCGCTGGATGGTCCACCGCCGTCCCTGGCGCACGGTTTCGGTGCGGCCGCCGGCGAATCGCAGGGGAGTCAGCGAAGCGAACAGGCCGTGCCGAACGTTCTTGCGAGCCTGGGAGAAGCCGACGGCCACACGGGCCATGTCGATGTGCGCCAGTTCCGGCAGCCGTGCCGTCAGGTCGTCGCAGAGGCGGCGGGCGTGGAAGGTGAAGTCGAAGCCCGGCTCGCGCGGACCCGAGCCGCGCGAAGCCGGAAAACCGCTGGAAGGCATCATGGCGGGTTGGGGCCCGGAAGCTGTCCGGTCACGGTGCCGGCGGTGAGCTGGGCGGGCACAGGCAAGGTGATGGTGAACTGGGTCCCCCGGCCCAGTTCGCTTTGCACACGGATCTGGCCTCCGTGAGCCTCGACGATCTTGCGCGCGGTGGCCAGTCCCAGGCCCGTGCCCCCCCGTTTCGTGGAGAAAAACGCCTCGAACAGGTGCGACAGCGTATGGGCGTCCATGCCGCAGCCGTTGTCGATCAGGTCCAGGGCCACGCCGTCCCGCGCGCCGCTGGTGCGCACCACGAGCTGGCCGCCGTTGGGCATGGCCTGCTGCGCGTTGAGGAGCAAGTTCAGCAGGGCCCCGTCGAACGCCTTCCGGTCGAGCAAGACCATGGGCAGGTCGCTGGCCAGGTAGTCGATGATCTCGATCTTCGACTCCTTGGCCTTGGGCTGGAAGAACCCCAGCACCTGGCGCACCTGGTGGTTGAGGTTCGTCGGTTCGAGGTTCAGTCGACGCACTTTGGCGAAGTTGAGGAAATCGTCCAAGAGGTCCTGGAGCCGCTGGCACTCCTGCTGGACCACCTTGACCTTGTTTAGCGCGCGGCGGTAGAGGGGGTTCTCGGGGTCCTGGGTGAAGTCCTCGGCCAAAAGTTCCATGTTGAGCCGGATGGTCGAGAGCGGATTCTTGATTTCGTGGGCCAGCGCACCGGCCAGGCGGGCGATCTCGGTGTACTGATCGACCAGTCGTTGATGGACGTCGCTCACGGCGGGCACCGGCCTCGGTCGGGGGCGCACGGGGTGG
>DYLT01000356.1 GCA_020721945.1 Blastopirellula marina | reverse complement strand
ATACCCCGGCAACCCCGTGCTCCCACACATCGCGGGCAGCAACCGCGATCCCAAGGTCTTCTGGCACGAACCGAGCCGGCAATGGGTGATGGCCCTGTATCTCGACGGACCGCGGTATGCCCTGTTCGCGTCGCCCGACCTGAAGCGTTGGTCCCGCCTGGGCGACCTTCCGGAGGTCGGCGGCACCGAGTGCCCCGATCTGTTCGAACTGGCCGTTGATGGCGACAAGGCGAACACCCGCTGGGTCTTCTGGGCCGGCAACGGGAACTATCTGGTGGGCCGGTTCGACGGCAAGTCGTTCACCAAGGAAAGCGGCCCGCACCCGTCGAAATACGGCGCCCACGACTACGCGGCCCAGACCTTCAGCGACATCCCGGCCGAGGATGGCCGGCGAATCCAACTTGCGTGGATGTCGGGCGGCCACTATCCCGGGATGCCGTTCAACCAGCAAATGACCGCGCCGCGAGTGCTCACGCTGCGGACCACGCCCGAGGGCATCCGGCTGTTCATCGAGCCCGTCAAGGAGCTCGAGCAGCTTCGTGGCAAGGAGTACGCCTGGAAGGACCTGGCACTGGTCCCCGGCGACGACCCCCTGGCCAAGGTGCCCGGCGAGCGGTTCGACGTGCTGGCCGAGATCGACCCGGGCGACGCGAAGCAGGTGACGTTCGATTGGCGCGGGGCCAAGGTCGAGTATCTACCAGTACGCAAGCGCCTCGTGGCGCTGGGCCGCGAGGCCCCCTTGGAACCTGAGGGCGGCAAGATCACGCTGCGGATGCTCGTCGATCGCACCTCGGTCGAGGTCTTTGCCAACCGGGGTCGGGTGCAAATGGCCTCGTGTTTTCTGCCCGACCGCCAGAAAGGCCTGAGCCTTCGCGCAGCGGGCGGAACCGCCAAGGTGATCTCGCTTCGTATGTGGGAAATGCGGTCGATCTGGCCAACGAACTAGTACAACCGGCATAGCCGTCAACCGCGGACCAGGCCCAAGGGCGCTGGCGCGGCACGATCAGTGCGCAGCGACGCTGCGGTTTGACCGAAACCACCCTCCTTCGGCGACGTGCCCTCGGCTCGGTCGGAAAGAAGCGGCCGCCTGCGGGTGGCCCGTATCCTATCCTTCCTTGAAAAGGGGCATTTCGATCGCTTCGAAGGAGAAATCCCGTGACGCGCTGGCGGTTGAGCTTGATCGTGGCCGGATTGGCCATGGTATTATTCACATGCGATGTCCCGGCGGCGGGCCGGCCGAGCGGCCGGTGGAGGGCCGCGAGTCGGCGGGCCGGGGCCAGGTGTCCGGGGAGCCAGCCCGGCACCTACGCATCGGTCACCGTCTCGCGGCCGTGCCGCCGGCATCCCGGCCGTGAAGCCGAGCACGGCTTCTCACTTCGGTAGCATCCCCGATCGGGCGACTACCGCGTTCGGCGAGGCCAAGACGAACGCCCAGAATTGGCGTCATGCCGCCTATTCGTGGAACAGCAACCGGCCGGAGCCGTTTACCCGGGCCTGGTACGCCGAGCACCCCAAGGCATGGAAATTCACCCACCCCCACGCCGACGCCTTCGTGGCCGTCAGCGCCACGGCACTGGCCACGTGGTTGGCGTTACCCTATGTCCCGGGCGGTTACTCGTCGACGACGTACCTCTCCGAAGGCGGTGCGACGAGCCAGCCGGCCGCGGAGACGCCTCCGCCGGCTTCCGACGCTATGCCGCTGCCAGCCGTTTCGGAAGACGGCACCCAATGGATGCCCTTGGGGGTCTTTGCGCTGCAACCCGCAAGCGACGCCGACGCCACCCGGGTGATCCACCTGTTCGTCAACCGGGACGGCACGGTGCGCGGCTCGCAATTCGATCTGGTCAGCGAGGATGTGCAGACCGTCCAGGGAACCGTCAACAAAGGCAGTCTGATGGCAACGTGGACCATCGGGAAGGGGCAGACCATGGTCTTCGAGGCCGGGCTGGCCGAGTTGACCAAGCCGGAAGGCACCGTGACGGCGCGGTTCGCCGATGGGAGAACCGCCCCATGGAAGGCGGTCCGGGTCACCAAGTGAACCACGGGAGGCGATTGAGGCACGTTCAGGCCGTTACCGGTCCATCCCGGCGAGGATGGCCTGAACGGCGTCGTCGAACGGGAAGACCGCGTAGGCGGCGACCTGACGGCGGTCGATCTTGAGTTTGGCGCGGGTGGCTTCGTCAGTCGCCGACGCGGCCTTGGCATCGAAGTCGCTAGCGACGGCCCGCGTCGCCTCGCGCCCTTGTTCGTAGAGCTTGACCGCCTCGGCGCCGTGGGCCGCCACGGCGGCATCGAGTCGCGCGAGCGACGGCTCGGGCACGGGGCGTTCGTCGACCATGGCCGCGAACTCGCGAAGCCGGCCCACCCAAGGAAACAGATAGACGAGTTCGGCCGGCAAGGCCTCCTTGGGCTTTTTCGGCCGCGGGATCTTCGACATGAGTTCCGTGAGGTCGTCGATGCCGGCCGGGTAGAGCCGCCGTTCGAACCGCAGCCAGGCGAGCACCTCCAGCGGCAGCAACAGGTCGGGTTTCTCGGCCTTGAGGGTCTCGAAGTGCTTCAGCGCTTCGGCGCGAAGCCTGAGTTGCTTCGACTTCAAGAGCACCAGCCCGTAGAGCAGACGCGGCTCGACCTCGCGGCCCGCCAGGTTCTGAGCTTCGCTGTAGAGGGTTTTCGCGGCGCTGGCGTCTGCGTCGCCCGCGCGAACCTGCGCGGCCAAGGCCCGGATGGCCTTCTTGGCGTTTTCGGCCAGTCGTGGGGGGCGGTTGTCGGGAAGGAAGAGCTGAGGCGTCTGCCCGCCGGCGACGCCCGCCGAGGGTATCCGTTCGACAAGCCAGGCGAACAGCTCGCTGGGCTCGATCTGGTTGTCGCGGTTCTTGTCGGCCTTGCCCGAGTATCCCTCGGCGACCGCGGCCGCGAACACGCCGGGGCCGTTGGCCGCGGAGGTCGCGCCTCGTTCGCCCGGCGCGCCACTTGCAATGCCGGTGACGGTGCGCAGGGCGGCCTGGCCTGGCGGGCCTTGCAGCGACTGGAACATCTCGGCCGACGAGAGATCCGCATCGGGGTCGGGTTCGGGCGCCGCGTGCGAGGCGTCCAACAGGAGGAGCTTGGTCTTGGCCGGCGATGCCTCGAGCTGATCGACGAGTTGTTGCAGCGCCATGCCCGTGCCCGCCGGGTCGTCGCGGCGCGAGTCCCTGGCCGCCAGGTACACCTTACCGTCCTTGTCGCGGACCGCCCGTCCCGCGTAATACACAACGACCTCGTGGTCCGGCCGAACCTCCGAGAGCAGTTTTCGGGTCGCGTCGGCCAGGCGCGCCACGGGAGGATCGGCCAACAGCAAGGCCTGCCCTGCCGGCACCGCGTGGCGCTTGACCAGGGTCTCGTGGATCGTCTTGGCGGCGGCGGTGGCCACAGGCAGGGGGCCAAGCCTCGGGTCGTGGTAGGCGCCGACGCCCACGATCATGGCCCAGCGCGCCGGGTTGGACGGGCGCTGGGCCGCGATCTGCCGGGCCTCGGGGCGTGCCGCGCCGGGCATGTCGTGCGTGACCTCCACCTGGTCGCCGACACACAACTCGGCCAGGGGTGCCGGATCGCCGGCCAGCGTGATCTTGGTGTCCTTGCCCACCGCGAAGCTCGCCGTCTTTCCCGTCGCCGCCTTGACCACCAGACCGTCGGCCAAGACCGCCTCGATCGTGCCCGACTCGCCGAAAGGCCGGTAGGCCTCCACGCGGCGGACTTGGGCATCGTGCGTGACCTTGGCGAGGTCGCCGGGCCGAAGATCGCCAGGCTTGAGCGGCTTCCCGTCGAGGATCGTTGCGCCGTTAAGCACGACTTCGCAGTCCGGGGCCAAGGGCAGCTTGACCCGTTCGCCGCCGGCCTGCTTGCCGAGGCTGACGATCAGCTCGCCTCCGGCGACATCGACCTCGCGGATGGCCCCCTCGATTTCGACCGGCCGCTGGGCCTCGATCTCGACCGCCGTGCGGTTCGTTGTCCCCACATCGTATCGGAGGACGACACGGTCGCCGGGCTTCAGATCGGCGAGTCGAGGCGGCCGACGGTCGAAGACCTCCTTGCCGTTGAAGAGGATCTTCGCCGTCCTCGGCGCCAGGACCTCCAGTTCCTGGTTCTCGCCCGGCCCGCACGAAACCACCAGCTTCTCGGCCTCGGGGTCGACCGCTCGGATCCGGCCTTCGGCGCGTTCGGCTCGGGCGGCGTAGACGAGGGCGACTTGCCGTCCCTCCTCATCGACGGCCGTCTCGATTTTCACGCGGTCGCCCGCCTTCAAGTGGCGGAGGAAACTGGGCTTGAAGTTGAGCTGGAACCGGTCGCCGGGGGTGAACCCCCGTTCGACGCGCGACCCGTCGGCACTCGACTCGACGACCATCTTGCGGTTGTCGGCATCGACCTGGACGACGATGCCCTCGAGGTCGCGGAGTGGCGCGCGGGGCCGTTCGCGGGAACCCGGCAGGAGCATCAGAACGCTCAGGAGAACCGAGCACGCCACGGCGGCGATCGCCACGGCTCGGGGGAGCCGTTGCTTCGG
>DYLT01000355.1 GCA_020721945.1 Blastopirellula marina | reverse complement strand
CCAGAAGGCTCAAGAGTACGCAGAACTGCACGCGGCGGGCCGCAACCCGCCGCAACAGGGCGGCCGACGCCGAAAGCACCCCAAGCATCGCGACGACCAGCGCCGCCTGCGCCCATCCATTGCCCGCCAAGCCGAACCACCCCCCGCGATTCCACGCCTCGCGCGGGTCGACGAAGTCCGCCGTGGCTGCCACCGCGCCGAGCGTCGAGCCGGCCAACAGGGCGATCACCACATTCACCGGCCAAAGCCGGCCGGCACCCTCGCCCGACGTGCCGCGCTGGTCCAGGGATTCCGTCACGTCCGTTCGCTCCGCAAGACCGCATGCCGCCACGTGCCAAACGCCGGGCGAGGTTGGGCCCCCACCGGGACTCGGCCACCGGCGACGCGAGGGAAACGGTTGACCCTTAGGATCATTCTATCTCCATGGTCCAATCGATGCGCCGCTCGTGCAAGAGGGAACACCTCGCTGCCTGTGCGTCCCGGTCCAAGCGCGGCGTTGGCGCGGCGATCGGCCGCCGCTGCCTGGGCGGCTACGGCCTGTGCCGTCCCAAGGACCAACCGCGTCTCCCCAGCCCCGTGTTCGCCGACCCGCGCGACCGCGATTCTCAGGCGATCCTCGCTTTATGCCACGAGGGCAAGGCGCGCCTCGATCGAATCAAGCGGTTCGACATGCCGGGTTTCCGACCCGAGGGACGTGCGCGAGATGCAACGGTTCGGCATTCTGCCGCGGGACTACCGGCCGGACCAGCCGATCGACGTGTACGCCACGGACCAGGCATATTGGCGATCGCTCTAGGGGGGCGCCGGCCCATGGAGGCTCACCGGCGCACGGCGTGGGCGAGCCGACGCATGAACTCCGTCATGACTTGTAAAGAACGGTGCCTGAAGTCCCACATTCCGCCTGCCACGCTTTCGCTCAAGGTCCATGCGGGATGCTTGCTGGCGGCAATGAGGGCATGCACTTTGAATTTCGCCTTCCAGTTCTCGTTCTTGTCGTCGGCCCCAATGCAGTCGAGGTATTGCTCCGCGCAGTCCAGCGGCAGATCAGGCTGCCTCGCGTCGATCATCGCATGTTCCAGGCACCCCGACGAACGGTTGTCGGGCATCACGAGAATGCCGGTCGCTGGCCGGCTTGTCGTAATCTCTATCGGTCGGGCTGGCGCGGCAAGGCCGACATCCGTGAGTGCCTGGGCAGTGCTGCGAAAAGCGCTCTTGGCGTCAGCCTCCGCGTCTCGGATCACTCCAATCGCCCGGATCTTCTCGCGGTAGCCGTCGAGCGTGGTGAACAACTCCAGCCAACGGCCGAGATTGCCGCTGCCGGATCCCTGGAAATCCCACAACTGCACGTCCTGGAAATCGCGATCCTCTTTGATCTGACTCAACAGCGTGTAGAGGTAGTCAAGGCCTTCAACAGCGACGGCCACCGGCTTGGCGATCCTCGACTTCTCCAACCTCGTGCCCGCGTTCATCGCACGTCCATTCCCATCGCGTGTGCATCTTCGAGCATCGTGTAGTCGTACATCTGAGTCGAGACCGCTCCGTCGCAGTCTCGGCTGATGCGATACACGTGCAGGGCGTCGCGCTCCCCGGCGAAGGCCGGAAGCGTCTCTTGCAGCATCTCCTCGTTGTGCGTGCTGCAAAAGACCTGAATTCCGTACTCGTGTGAAAGCTCCAGAAGCGACCCCCAAAGGCCGCTCATGACGCTACGGTGCAAGCCCGAGTCAATCTCGTCCACCAAGAGAAGCTTGCCGCGCTGCCCCGAGACGATCCCCGTGGCGATCAAGCTCACGCGACAAAAGCCATCGCCCAGAACGTGGATGGGCACAAGCGTGGCGTACCCGAGGTCCGCCAGGACGGTTGGCTGTTTTCCACGCACTCCAGGAACCAACCGTCGCACCCGAGGCTCGACCTTTCTCAGAGCACCGACGAACGACCCTTCTGCGTTCTTTGCGTAAAGCTCCGTCAGGGCAGCAGCGGTCTCGCCGAGACTTGTTGCTCGCCTGGCATGAATGAAGAAGGAACCCGGGACGGGACCGCGCGGGGGCTGCCTCGCCTTGGTTGTGACGGACTCCTGGTACCCGGTTGCGACCAACTCCAGAACCGCCTCCACTTCCTCTCCCGAACTCGGTCGGTACACGCTCTTGAGGCCGCGCACACTCTCCTCGAATCCGGCGCTCAGTGAGCCGGGATCGGTGGTTGTCGTTGTTCCTTGAACCAGCTCCGGTTCACGGGCCCCGCCGCGACCGGGCAAGGCGCTGATGGTGACCGACGCCGTCCCCTCCCCCGTCTCCATTTCGAACGAGACGTTTCGATGCCAGTCCATCTGGCTGAATATTGTCAGGAGAGTGTGCCATGTCTGTGAACTGAGTGGCGGCATATCGCGCCATCGGTTGATCGCATCCACCAAGCGCGGTGCGAATGGCTGCGCGGCCAAGCAGAGTGCTTCGAGCACGCTGGTCTTGCCACCGCCGTTTGGCCCGACCAACACGTTGACCCGTCGGAAATCCTCCATGCTGAGGCCGTGAAGACCCCGGAACCCGTTGATGGCAATCTTCTTGAGCATGGCCTGTTTCCCTCCGCAGAATGCTAACGCCGTCCGGTTCAAGGGTCAATCCGCGGGACCATCTGGCATCGGCGATGCGCGCGGCGCGCGAGTGCGATCCTCGGCTTCATGGGGAGCAACGGGCTTGGGCCAACAAGCGTCGGACCGTCTCGATGGGTACTCCGGCAAAACGAAGCGTGGTGCGGCGGCCGTCGATCGAAACGTGGGCCTTGCCGTCGTGGGCTTGCACGGCGACCGGCGCGCCGTCGATACGCCGGGCCTCGACCCGTTCGGTATCGAGTACCAGCGTGCCCGGCTTGCCGAGGTAGTGCCAGACTGTCGCCACGGTCCCGCCTTCGCATGGTCCGGCCAGGGCGCGGAGGTCGCGGCCGCCGGCCACCGTGGCCAGGGCCTCGGCCGGGACGAACTCGACCCCGCCCGAGCCACCCGGCACACGCAGGAGGATAAAGTCCTTGCCCTCGGCGCGCAGCCGCCGCCGGACCGGCTCGGCCACGGCGCCCGAGCGCCGCAAGCGCTCGTAGGTCCCGACGATCTCGACGATTCCCGGCGTAAGCGGGTGGCTTTCCATCTGGGCGAAACTCGTTTGGAGTGAGATGGGGGCGTCGTACGCCAGCGACTTGGCCATCAAGTACTCGATCTCGTCGAGCTGAAGGCCGTCGGTGTTCTTGCCTTTGGGCCAGATGCCGAACCATCCCAGTTCGCCGGGCACCATGTCCTCGCCCACGCTTTGCAGGTACGCCACGGAGCGGTCGATGTGGCTCCGCACCGTGGGCCAGGTCTCGATCTTGCCGCCGGCAAGGATGTGGCCATAGAGCGTGTTCAGGTAGGTATCGACCGTGCCGCTGCGCGTAAACGAGTGCCAGAGGTTGTGGGTCATGATCGTGCCCATGTGCATCATCGGCCGCTTGCGAAACTTGGCCATCGCCGCGGCCTGGCACTTCGAGACGTAGTAGTCGAACCGCCGGCGATCGACATCCTCGCCGCCGTCGAAGTAGACCATGTCGAAATCGCAGGCGTTGAAGACCTCCGCCAGGCGCGACGTGGTTTCGTCCAGAAGCGTCGTGTCCTGATCGACGATGTAGCCGTTGATGCAGCCGTCGACGCCGTAGTGCCGGCCGGCGGTCCCCGCCGGGTGCGCCGCCGGTTTCGTGCCGTAGGCGCCGCGCTGGCAGCCGAAGAGGGTGTCCCACTTGCCCTCGGGCCCGATCGCCTGGTAGCGGACGATCTCGTCGTCGAGCACCACCTCTTGGTGCTTCGCGACACCGCCTTCCCACAGCTTCTGCGTGGCCACGGGGCTTCCTGGCCACGCGCGCAGGTCGGCCGCCATGCGGATCGTCGTATCGGACGGCCCCACCGGGGCGGCCAACGGGGCATCGAGATCGATCCAAAAGCGGCGGTCAGGCACGGGCGTCACGTAGGCATCGGTCTTCGAAATCTTCGAGGCGAAGGTGTGCATGCCCACGAGAATCCCCTCGCGGTGCAGCCGGGCCACGGTGCGGCGCAGGCTCGCGAGGCCATCGGGGTAATACCGGGTGTTGATCGTGTAATGGCCCACGCTCTGGCACCACGCGCCCGACGAGAGCATCACCTGCTGGAACCCGCTGCGGCGGCAAAAGTCGATGACCTGCTCGACGTCCTTTTCGCCGAACGAAAGGAACCCGTACGACCCGCGCGCCAGGGGCAGGTCCTTGGCGGGCGTCTTGCCGTCGTCGTTGCGCGGCAGGCCGCACGCGATGGCCAGGCGCTGAAGCGCGGCGCGCAATTCGTCGGGCGTGCCGGCCAACACCGCCGCCGCGGCGCCTTCGAGTCTGGGTCCGGGGGCGTCCTGGGTGGTCGAAGCCAGTTCGGCATGGGCGCCCGCACGCACCGCCCGGCCCTGGGTCTGGAGGTTCATCGCCCGCAGGCAGATGCCGTACTCGTCGTTCCACGCCCCGTTCAGGCGCGGCCCGACCCGCCCGGTGATCGCGACGCCCAGGCGCACCAGGGTCAGGTGGCTTG
>DYLT01000354.1 GCA_020721945.1 Blastopirellula marina | reverse complement strand
CGGTCACGCCACGGCGATCGGGATGCTCGCGTGCGTGGTCACGGGCGTGTTCTGGTACCTCCCCGGGCGTCCGGGCGACCACGAACTCCGCCTCCGCGTGGCCGCCGTGGGCGACGGGACGGCCATCCTCATTCGCTTTCCGAACGGCCGCGCTCTGGTCTACGATGTGGGCACGATCCCGCCCTACCCGCAGTACCGCGGCACCCTTCGGCCGCTGCTGGGCGCCGAGGGCATCCGCCGGCAGATCGCCGAGCACGCCCCGCCGTTGATCGCGCGCCACTGTGTGCGCGCCATCGGTATCGGTTTTGGCGGTCCCGTCGATTCCCAGCGCGGCCGGACCATTGTCAGCCACCAGGTCGAGGGTTGGAAGGAATTTCCCCTGGCCGATTGGTGCCGGCAGACCCTCGGCTTGCCGACGCGCTTGGCCAACGATTCGGATAGCGCGGGTGTGGCCGAAGCCCGGTTTGGCGCGGGAAGGGGCCAGCGCGCCGTTTTCTACACGAACGTCGGCAGCGGCATCGGCGGAGCCTTGGTCCTCGAAGGGCGTCTCTATCAGGGGGCCTGCGGCGTCGCCTGCGAAATCGGCCACCTCCGCCCGGGAACCGATTGCGAGACCTCCGACCAGACCGTCGAGTCGGTGGCCAGCGGCTGGGCGATTCGCGCCGCGGTGCTTGCCCAGTTGACGCGCAGACCCCCGGCCGAGCCCGATGTCGCCGATCTGCTCGGCCGCTGCGCTGGCCACGCGGACCGCCTCACGACCGAGGTGATCGCCCAGGCGGCCGCCGCGGGCAACCAGCTCGCGGCCGCCGCGATCGACCGCGCGTGCCGCATGTACGGTTGGGCCGTGGCCCAAATGCTGACCCTCTTGGCGCCGAGTGTGGTCGTCTTGGGCGGCGGGGTGTCGCTAATGAGCGAGTCCCTTTGGTTGGCTCCGCTGCGCCGGTACGTGGACCAGTACGTCTTCCCCCCGCTGCGTGGCACGTTTCGCCTCGCGCCGGCACAGTTGGGCGAAGCGGTGGTCGTGCACGGCGCGTTGGCTTTGGCACGAGAGTTGTTTACGGCCTGACCTCGGCTCCTAAACCTTCACGCGTTGCGAGATTCGCCATGCAGACCATGTCGCTTCCCGTTCGATGGAAAACGCTGTTCGTCGTGCTGGCCGCGTGCGGCGCCCTCCGGGCCGAGGTCCTGTGGATCGAGGGCGAGAAGCCGGTCACGGCCGACGTGGTGCGGCATCCCTGGTGGTACGACCAGGTCCAACGCGACCAATTCTCCGGCCGAGACTTCCTCAGCCACTTTAGCGACAAGAAGCCGGGCGAGGCCGAGTACCACGTTGCGGCACCCGATGCGGGCCAGTACGAGTTCTGGGTCCGGGCCAACCCGGTTCAGAGCCGGCTCTCGTACCAGGTAAACGCGGGGCCCTGGACGCCCATCGACCTCCGGCGCGAGCAAGCCGGCTCGGTGAACGTCGCCGCCGACGGCAAACCCGATCTGCGCTTTATCGCTTGGAGCAAGGTCGGCCACGTCACGCTGAAGCAGGGAACCAACACGTTCCGATTCCGGATGGACAGCGCGAACAGCAACCACGGTTATCTCGACTGCTTTGTGCTGGCCAACGAACCGTTCCAGCCGCAGGGAACGCTCAAGCCGCACGAAATCGCCGAGCATTTTCGGCGCCTGGCAAAAGAGCACAAGGGCTGGTTCCCCTTCGCCTCGAAGCGAGATCCCTTCGAGGCCACGGCCGGGTTCGACTTGCGCGGGTTGAACGAAGAATTCGCCGGCCAGGGCGGGTTCATCGGGGTGAAGGGGTCGCGGTTCATCCACACCGCGACGGGCGAGCCGGTCCGCTTCTGGGCGGTCAACGGGCCGCCCGGCGATCTCGACGATCCCGAAGCCCTGCGCCGCTGTGCCCGGTTCATGGCCAAGTATGGCGTGAACCTCTGCCGGGTCCACGGCGGCTATTACGACGAGAGCGGCCATCTCAGGCCCCAGCGCGTCCAACGCGCCTTGCGCGTGGTCGAGGCCATGAAAGCCGAGGGCATCTACTGCCATTTCTCGATCTACTTCCCCCTGTGGTTGCGGCCCAAGCCCGGTACGCCCTGGTTGGAGGGCTACGATGGCAAGCAACACCCCTTCGCCGCGATCTACTTCAACCGCGACTTCCAAGCGCAGTACCGCGCCTGGTGGAAGGCCCTGTTGCTCACCCCGCATCCGAAGACCGGCAAGCGCCTGGTGGACGAGCCGGCGGTGATGGGCCTCGAGATGGTCAACGAAGACTCGTATTTCTTTTGGACCTTCGCCGCCGGCAACCTGCCCGAGCCGCAGCTTCGCATCGTCGAGACGCAGTTCGCCGAGTGGCTGGAAACGAAGTACGGTTCGCTCGATGCGGCCCTGGCGGCGTGGAAGGGGCCGCGCCTGCCGCGCGACAAGCCCGGCGAACGGCGCATCGCCTTCCGGCCGCTGTGGAATATGTTCCAAGAGAAGACCGCCCGCGACAAGGACACGGCCCGGTTCCTTGTCGAGAGCCAGCGCGAGTTTTACCGCCAGACGTACCAGTTCCTCCGCGAGCTGGGGTTCAAGGGCGTGATTACTGCGTCGAACTGGGCCACGGCCAGCCCCGAGGTCTTCGGGCCGCTCGAGAAGCTGACGTACACGGTGGGCGATTTCGTCGACCGGCACGGGTACTTGGGGTGCAACCACAAAGGCGACTCGGCGGCCTGGTCGATCCGCGACGGGCACACGTACTCCGACCGCAGCCTTCTCCGGTTCGAGGCAGAACCGCCCGGCAAGCCCAAGGTCTTCGCCCATCCCGCGTTCGACCCCAGCTACCACGGCAAGCCCTCGATGATCTCCGAGACGACCTGGTGCCGTCCGAACCGTTACCGCTCCGAGGCCCCGCTATTCTATGCCGTCTACGGGGCCCTTCAGGGAAGCGACGCCGTGGTCCACTTCTCCTTCGACGGTCCGACGTGGAGCGTCAAGCCGAACTTCTTCATGCAGCCGTGGACACTCATGACGCCGGCCATGTTGGGCCAGTTCCCGGCCGCCGCCCTCATCTACCGCAAGGGCCTGGTGGCTGAGGGCCAGATGCTCGTCGAGCTGGACCTCAAGGTGGACGACCTCTTGGACCTCAAAGGCACTCCCTTGCCGCAGGACGCCCATCTCGACGAACTGCGTCTGAAGGACGTTCCCCACGGTGCAAGCCTCAAGCCGGGAAGCGTCATCGACCCCTTGGTCCACCTGGCCGGACGCACGAATGTCCACTTCACGGCACGCGGCGGGCCGGCCAAGATCGCCAACCTTGCCCCCTATATCGACCGCGCCCGACAAACGGTGACCAGCAGCACCGGCGAGTTGCACCTCGACTACGGCCGCGGCGTGCTCCGGATCAACGCCCCGGCCGCCCAAGGCGCATGCGGCGCGCTGGCCGAGGCAGGCACCGTCAACCTGGGCGACGTGACGATCGAATCGACGATGCCTTTGGGCCACGTGGTCGCGGTGAGTCTCGACGGGCGCCCCTTGGCCTCGTCGCAGCGAATGCTGCTTCAGGTCATGTCGGAAGAGAAGCCGAGCCGCTTCGAGACCGAGCCGGCCGGCCAGGGGGTCCTGCGCATCAAGAAGATCGGCCAGGATCCTTGGATGGTCCGCGAACTCCAGGGCACGGTGCGGTTCAAGCGGGCCGATGCCGGCCGCCTGGCGGTCACCCCCCTCGACGAAAACGGCTATCCCCAGACCACGGCAGGCCATGCCAGCGAGATCCGGCTCCGACCGACCACCATGTACTACGTGATCGGGCGGTAGCGAAGGGCGAGAAGGTGGGTATTGAGGCGTCCAGCGGGTATACTGCCCGATATGGCGAACACGGTCTCGGCCATCGACTACCTGAAGGCCCCGCATCAGTACCCACCGGCCCCGGTGTGCGTGGTCTTCGGCGACGAGGACTTTCTGAAGCGCCGCGCGCTTCTTGCGCTTCGCAAGGCCGTGCTCGGGGAGGGCGATGGCGATTTCTCCCTGTCCACGTATGGGGGCCGCGAGGCCGCATGGCGCGACGTCGACGAGGACCTTTCGACTCGGGCCATGTTTGGGAGCAAGCGGCTCGTCCTGATCGAAGAGGCAGACGAGTTCGTCACCCGCTACCGAGCCGAGTTGGAGGCCTACGCCGCACGTCCCCACTCGACGAGTGTGTTGGTGCTCGATGTCCAGTCGTGGGCCGCCAACACGCGGCTATACAAGGCAGTGGACGCCAAGGGCCTTCCGATCCGCTGCACGGCACCGGAGGCCAAGAGCCTGCCTGCGTGGCTGGTCGGTTGGGCCAAACACGCGCATGGGATCGACCTGGCCCAGCCGGCAGCCGAGGCATTGGCCGAGATGATCGGCGCCGAACTGGGGCTTCTCGATCAGGAGTTGGCCAAACTCGCCGTCTCGGCCGGTCCGGGGGGGAAAGTCAACGCCGACATGGTGGGCCAGCTTGCGGCATGGCGCGCCAGGACGACCTGGGTCATGATTGAGGCCGCGCTCGATGGAAACCTGCCCAAGGCGTTGGTGGAACTCGACCGGCTATTGCTGGCGGGCGAAAGCCCGGTCG
>DYLT01000353.1 GCA_020721945.1 Blastopirellula marina | reverse complement strand
TCTCGGAGGCCGTGGGCGTGCCGGCCGCGCAGGTCATGGCCAAGCTGATGGAGCTTGGGGCGCCGGCCGTGATCACCGCGGCGATCGACCCCGACACGGCAGCCCTCCTGGCCGAAGCCCTGGGGGTGGAGGTCGATTTCCGCCAGCCGCTTTCGGCCGAAGACAAACTCCTTCAGGCCGCCGAGCAACCCGACGATCCCGAGAAGCTCGTCCCGCGTCCGCCGGTCGTGACGTTCTTGGGGCACGTGGATCACGGGAAGACGTCGTTGTTGGATCGCATCCTGGGGATCGACGTGGCGGCGCATGAGAAGGGCGGCATCACGCAGCACATCCGGGCCTACCGGATCGAAAAGGACGGTCGGCCGATCTCCTTCGTCGACACGCCCGGGCACGAGGCGTTTACCGCCATGCGCGCCCGTGGAGCGATGGTCACCGATATTGCGGTCCTGGTCGTCGCGGCCGACGACGGGGTCATGCCGCAGACCGAAGAGGCCATCAGCCACGCCAAGGCCGCCGGTGTTCCGATCGTCGTCGCCTTGAACAAGATCGACCTGCCGGGAATCAACATCGATCGGATCTTCCAGCGGTTGGCCACGGCCGGGCTATTGCCCAGTGAATGGGGCGGCGACACCGAGTTGGTCCGCACCAGCGCGCTGACGGGCGAGGGCATCGACACTCTGCTCGAGACGATCCTGACGGTCGCGGAACTTCACGAGTACCAGGCCAATCCGGATCGGCCGGCCGTGGGCGTGTGCCTCGAGGCCGAGGTGCAGCAAGGGCGCGGCGTGGTCGCCAAGGTCATGGTGCAGAAGGGAACCCTCCACGTGGGCGACGTGGTCGTCTGCGGAGCGGCCCACGGCCGCGTCAAGGCCATGTACGACACCCTCAATCCGCACAAGAAGTACAAGGAATGCGGCCCGGCCATGCCGGTCAACCTCACGGGACTCGACACCGCCCCCGCCGCCGGCGATCGCGTTTATGCCGTCGACGACATCTCGCTGGCACGCCAAGTCGCCCAGGAACGTGCCACGATGAACCGCCGCAAGGAACTGGCCGGCGTGCAACCCCACGTGACGCTCGAGAACCTGTTCGACCGCCTCGCCGAACGCGATGAGGTCCGCACGCTGAATATCATCCTTCGAGCCGATGTCCGCGGATCGATCGAGGCGATCCAAAAGGAACTGGGCAAGCTCAAGCACCCGGAAGTCCAGATCAAGGTGCTCCAGGCGATGGTGGGCGGGATCACGGAGGCCGACGTCCACCTGGCCGACGCCTCCGACGCCGTGATCATCGGGTTCAACGTGGCCCCGGACGAAAAGGCCCGCGGCCTGGCCGAATCGCTCGGCGTCCAGATCCGCCGGTACGACATCATCTACCAGGTCAGCGACGATCTCCGGGCGGCCCTGGAGGGGATGCTCAAGCCGGAGAAGCGCGAGGCCGAGTTGGGGCGGGCGCTGGTCAAGCGCGTGTTCCACATCAGCCGCGTGGGAACCGTGGCCGGTTGCCAGGTCTTGGCGGGAACCGTCCAGCGCGATGCCCGCGTCCGCGTGATCCGCGACAGCCGGGTCATCGGCGACTACCCGCTCGAATCGCTCAAACGCGAAAAAGACGATGCCCGCGAGGTGCGCCAAGGCTACGAGTGCGGCATGAAGCTGGCCGGCTTCGACGATCTGAAGGAAGGCGACCTCCTGGAGGCCTATCGCATCGAGGAAATCCGGCGGACCCTGTAGGAACGAAGGTGACGCGATGACGTCGCGACGTGCGCAGAGAGCCGCGGAGGCGGTCCGCGAGGTGGTCTCGATGGCCATCCTCACCGAGTTGAAAGACCCGCGCATCCGCGACGTCACCGTGACCTATGTCGAGATGTCCTCCGACCTGCGGCACGCGAAGGTCCACGTGTCGGTCATGGGCGACGAAACGAGGCAGAACTTGAGCCTTCGGGGGCTTCAGCACGCGGCGGGGTTCCTCCAGGCGAAAGTCGCCCGGCGCATCGAGACCCGCTACACCCCGAAGATCGAGTTCCTCTTGGACATGGGGGTCAAACGCTCGATCGAAGTGGCCCGAATCCTCCATGACGTCCTTCCTCCCCAGCCGGGTTCCGAGGCCGACGAGGAAGCCATCGGTGGGGCCACCGACGAGGCCGCGCCGCGGCTGCCGGACGAAAGCCCTCCCGGCGATCCGCCGCTGGCCCCTCCCCCGGATAGTTGATCGCGGCCCGTGGCCTCCCGGATGGCTCGACCTTCTTCGCTCCTACGGTCTTTCGGCCACCTGACGGACGAACCCCTCAAAGCCTATGGCAGCCCCCAGCCGCACCGCCCAGTTCACCCGCCTCCACAAGATTCTGAAGAAGCACTACCAGCCGGTCGTTCCCGACCCCAACCGCTCCGTTCTGGAACACCTGCTTTTCGCCTGCTGTCTGGAGAACGCCCATTACGCCGCCGCGGAAGAGGCCTTCGCGGCGATGGTCCATACGTTCTTCGACTGGAACGAAATTCGCGTCAGCAGCGTGCGAGAGCTTTCGGAGGTGATGGCCAACCTACCCGACCCCAGCTCGTCGGCCAGCCGCTTCAAACGCATCCTCCAGAGCATCTTCGAGGCGACGTACTCGTTCGACCTCGAAGAACTGCGCAAGCTCAGCCTCAGCACGGCCGTGGAACGGCTGGAGAAGATCGAGGGGACAACGAAATTCTCGACCTCCTACGTGGTCCAGGTCGCGCTGGGGGGGCACTCGATTCCGCTCGATTCGGGCACGCTCGGCGTCCTGGCACTCGTCGGACTGGCCGCCGAGAACGACGTGGCAGCCGGGGTCGTTCCCGGCCTGGAGCGCGCGATCCCCAAGAACGGCGGCGTCGAGTTCGCCTCGCTGGTCCATCAGCTCGGTGCCGATTTCGTCGCCACTCCCTTCGCCCCGGCGCTGCACGCGATCCTGTTGGAAATCGAACCGGACGTCAAGGGACGGCTGCCCAGCCGGCGGGCGAAGAAACCCGAGCCGGTCGAGACCGCTCCCCGCCAGGCCGCGGCGTTGGCGGAGCACCAGGATCAAGGAGAACGACCGAAGAAGGCGGCCAAGAAGAAGGGCGACCAGGCCGGGGCGGCCAAGGCGGCCGGCTCGAAAGAGGCGGCGAGCCCATCGCCCACTTCGGCGAAGGCGCCGTCCGCGCCCGAGGTCAAGTCGCCACGCCCCGTGGAACCGACGCCGGGCGAGGTCCCGGCTCGGAAGCGACCGCGCGCCAAGCCCGCCGACGAATCGGCCTCCGGAGAGCAGCCCGCGTCCGAGGCGCCGGCCCGACGCGCGTCGAGGAAGAAGCCCGAGCCGAAGACCAAGGGCGAGTCCGGCTCGGCGCCAGCGTCGTCGCCTGCCGAGGGCCTGTCGAAACGCAAGCCGCGCTGAGTGCGCATGGTCCCCGGCGCACCCGGATGCCCCCGGGGATGGAAATCCGATCCCCCATGGTCCCCCGCAGCGAACCAGTGTATCCGAGGCCCCGCGTGCAAACGGTCTTTGTCCGGCGCCTGCTTGGGTGCATGATCGTCGCGGCGCTAGGCGCCGACGGCAGGGCCTTGGCCACGCCACCGGAGCCGGCCGGCGTTAAGCCCGCGACGGTTGCTCCCACCCCGCTCGTGCTGGACGACCAGCCGGAACTGCTGGTTCCCAGGCAGCCGCGGACCGAAGCGGATTCCGACATCCTCGATGCGCTCGCCTTGTTTTCGACCGCGCGGCTGCGCGAACACCGCGGCGACCTGGCCGCGGCGTTGCGGTTGTACCAGCGGGCGTTGCGGCGCGACCCGAAGGCGGCCACCGTGGCACGGTCGATCGTCCCTCTGGCCGCCAAGCTCCAACGCCACGACGAAGCCGTGCGCTATGCTCTGAAGGTCGTCGAGCTGGAACCGCCCGACCCCGACTTGCTCAAGAGTCTCGGCCTTCACTTGCAGGAGACGGGCGACCTGGCGCGCGCGGTGGCGCTCTACGAGAAGGCGGCCACTTGCCGCAAGCCAAGCTCACAGACCGCCCGCGATGTCGTGCTGTGGATGGAGATCGGGCGTCTGTACCACGCCCTCGGGAAGCACGGTCGGGCCGCCGAGTGGTTCCTCCGCGTCTGGAACGCCCTGGAACAGCCCGAAACGTCCGGCATCCACAAGTCGTCCCCGAAGAAGCTGCTGGGCGATCCGGGGCCGGCCTACACCCTGATGGGCGAGGCGTTTCTTCTGGCCGGGCAGCCGGATCGGGCGAGGGCGGCCTTCGAACGAGCCGACCGGGTGGCTCCCACGCCCGGATGGTTGGCTTATCACTTGGCCCGCGTCGATCTCCGCGCTGGCAGGCCAGAGCAAGCCATCGAGCGACTGGATGCCTATTTTCGCGCGAAGACGCCGGTCGCCGGCTTGGCCCCTTATCGCCTGTTGGCCGAGGCCATGAAGGCGTTGGGCAAGGAGAACGAACTGGTTTCGCGGCTTGAGACGCTGCGCGCGGGCGACCCAAGCAACGCCCCGCTGGGGTACTTCCTGGCGGAGACGTACCGCGAGGCAGGCCGCTTCGAGCAAGCCGAAGCCCTCTACCGCGCAAGCCTGGCGAAATCGCCGAGCCTGCTCGGCTACCGTGGCCTGATCGACGTCTACCGCAAGGCGAAGCGGTTCGAGCCGCTTCTCGGCG
>DYLT01000352.1 GCA_020721945.1 Blastopirellula marina | reverse complement strand
GGGGCCAGTCGGCCCGACATCAGGTCGTACATCAGCGACAGAAGCACGTCGGCGGGGATGGCGTAGGTTTCGGTACGACCACCTCGGGCGATGTTGATGCCCACTACCCGGCCGTCGAGATCGACCAGCGGCCCGCCGCAATCGTTCGGCAACAGCACGCTGTCGTGCTGAAGGATCTGGGGAAAGTCGTCGTGGCGTTGGCTGATGCCGGTTCCTGCGACGTTCTGCCGGTCGCGTCGTTCGGTGGCCTCGTTGCGCATCCGCGCGAGCGTCGCGGCGAGTTCCAGGGTCTTGTCGCCGCGCTGGACGCGCAGTTTCACCGTGGTTCCCACGCGGAACTGCTTCAAGAGGGCCATCAACTCGACCCGCGTGCGAACCGGCTTGTCGTTGACCTGGAGGATGACATCGTTGGGCGCCAGGCCGGCCTTCTGGGCAGCCGAGTTCGGCAGCACCCGTTCGATCCGCGGCGCTTCGTCGGTGGCGAGCATGAAGATGCCCAGGACGCCGCTTTCGGGCGGGATGCGTCGTTCGGGAACACTGACCACGCCGATGGCCAGGGGCGCCCCGTCGTCCAATCCCGGCGTGACGACCCAATGGCCCACCGGCAGCGCGTCGGCCGTGGACCAGTCGATCGCTGGCAGGCCGGCGACCTCGATCTTGAGCATCGCCAGATCGTATGCAGGGTTGACGCCTACGATTCGTGCGTCGCGCTCTTGGCCGTCCCGGGTGCGGCAGACGACCCGGCCCCTGAGCTGGCTGGCCTTGGTGAGCACCCAGCCATCGGGACCGACCATCGTGCCCAAGGCAACGTCTTGACCGTCGCATCGGACGCGCACCAGGCACTGGCTGGCCTGGGCGACTGCCGGCCGGAACGCGCTCTTGAGTTCCGCGCTTTCCTTGCCGGCCACCTTGTGTTCGAGGACCTCGCCCTTGGTCAAGCGGTCCCAAAGCTGGTGGTAGACGTCGATGGGCACGTGGAAGTTGGCGTTGGTCTGGCCGGCGGAGATCCGGCTATTGATGCCGATGACTCGGCCCTCGAGGTCGAACAGTGGGCCGCCCGAGTCGCCCGCGACCAGCGGGCAATCGGTCTGCAACACGTGCTCCCACACGCGGAGCACCCGGCCCACGCGGACCACGGGCGGCCGATCGGGCTGATGGCCCAGCGGATGTCCCACCGCCAGGCACCAAGTGCCCGGCAGAACGCTGTCGGCCTTGGCCATTTCGAGGCACGGCCATGGACCCGGATCGGTCATCTTGGCCAACCCCGCGTCGGTGTCGCGGCTCAGTCCCAGCGATACTCCCGAGACGCTCTTGCCGTCGGGAAAGAGGAAGGTGAGTTTCTGCCCCGGCTTGTCGATGACGTGCCCGGCTGTCAGCACATGACCATCCTTGGTCACGACCACCCCGCTACCCTGCGACGCCCCCAGCCGGATCGCTACCACGCACGGCAGCACCCTGGCGGCGACATGCTTGAACCGCGCTTCGAGGGCACGCAACTCGGCCACATCCTTCGGGGGAGGCAGGACCGCCGGCTCCCCGCCCTGGGCGATCGAGAACGCCCACACGCCGGCCAGCAACGTGCCGATTCCCAAGACCCGAAGGAACCCGCGCCGCAGAACAAGCCGACGCAACATGGACGAACTCCGGAGATCGAGCGCTCGATGGGGGCCGACGTCCCCACCCCAACCCTCTGCCCGAACACCCCATTATGTTCAGGTCAGAAAGCCCCTTCAAGCGTTGGAACAGCGAACCGCCCGCGAGGCAGAACGTGGGCCACGAGAACCCAGCAAGGGATTGCATCGCCTTTGCTTGGGCGAGCCCCCGGTCGGAGGTCCTTATCCCCTCTCGGCCACCAGACGACGGCGCTGGTCGCGCCTATGGCTCGACTTCGTTCATGAACCGAAGGAAGCGGGCTTCGAGCAGGTGCCAATTCTCGCCGAAAACGATGGTGAAATCCGCCGTGCGTTGCGCGGCAGTGTAGGGCTGAAGCGGGGGCCGCCGCACGGTCCGCGCGAGGTACTCGGCATATTGGCGCGGGTGCGCCTCGTTTAGAAAGAACGTGAACGCCCACGCCTCGGCATAGGCGGCCCGAGGACTGGTCTGGAACCAGCGGTCCCGGCGAATCAGGTCGCTAAGCAACTCGGGCCGGTGCCGCGGCGCGACCAGGTTCTTGAAGTCGTCAAGCCGGGCCTGGTTGATCCGGCTGTTAGGCCGGGTGGCCTCGTTCGAGTTCCACACGCCTGGGGCCTCGAACAACATGGCGAGTCCCTCGGCAACCCATACCGGCGGTGGTGTGAGGCGGCTATGGATGCCGGTGTTGAAAGCGACCTGATGGGTGGCCTCGTGAAGCACCACGGAAGCGTTTTGCCGCCAATCGGCGTTGCGCGAGGCCCCACCCCCCGCGTCGAACAGCACGATGCGGTTCGATTCGTTCGCGTAGCACCCCAAGACCCCGGGCCCGGCGGGTATTCCCTGCGCCGCCGCGTATCGGAGAAAGTCGCGTTGATTTCGGCAAACAATGCCGATCAAGGGGCAAGGTGGCTCGCGGGGTGCGAAACCGCGGACCGCGAAATGCCGCACAAAGGCCCGATACAGTTCCTCGAATCGGCCTGCCCACTGGTCGCGCTGCCCGGCCGGATGGGCGACCAGATAATGCCCCGTACCGCTTACGTCGTACCCAGGTCCCAGTTCGCGGAGCAGTGCCGCGCGGAACTCGGAAGGCGAATACGGTTGGAAACGCTCGGACACCTTGCGGAAGTCGACGGCTTCTTCCGGAGGAAAGGCCCAGAGTCTTCCGTCGCGTCCCAAGAGCACGACTTCCGACGTACTCCAGGCGACCGGCTTGCCCTCGATTTTTCGACCACGGAGCGTGATCTCCAGCAGCCAGCCGCCCGGCTCGGTCGCCAACGAAGGAGAGACGACGACAACAAGGATCAACGCAATCGCGGCAAATCGCATACTCAACTCTACCTCGCGGGCGGGGTGGTGGGGGGGAGCCGCGCCGACTTCCCAGGCTGGCACCAGCCGAAAGGGCAAAGAAAACCACCCAGACGTTCGAAAAACCCGTTGCACAACCCCAAGAACGGGGGTAAGATGGAGCCCAACATCGGCGCAGTCGCGGCGTGAGGTTGCGGGCATGGCTGGCAGCAGACTTCGAAGGGCGATCGTCACGGGATTTGCCCCCGGTGGCGACCTGGCCGAGGCCCTGCTTGGTTTGGGCGACTATCCGATCGCCACGCGAGAAGATGCCGAGTGTGTCTGCCAGGCGCTGGAGCGTTTTCCCTTGCGCGGTCCCGTGGGCGACGAGTATCGCATCACCTCGCCGCTCCACGCGCTGGTCAGCCTGTTTCAGGATGCCGCCACCGAAGAGGCGGCGGAGGTGCTCACCGAGCGTGGCATTCCGCAGCTCTGCCGGGTGTTCGACGAAAGCCTCGAGACCCTCGAAGACGATGCCGACGTCGACGCATTGATGTTTCTGCTGAAGATCCTCGCCATGTACCGCACGTACGAGGGGACGTTGCGGGTGGTGGCCGCGGCTCGGCGTCCGTTCCGCCCGGATCGGTTCATGTGGTCGGTGATCTTCGGGCAGTACGACAAAGAGCATCCGTACTGGCGCACCTTGTGCGAGCAACTTCGCGACCCGCTCCCCGAGGGATTCCTCGCGGTCGCATATCTCGACATGGCGAACAACCTGGCGATCGGGGGTGCGTTGGCGTGTCACCCCTTCGACACGCCCGCTGGGGTCGCGCAGCTTTCGGCATGGCTTTCGAACCTCAGCCCGGAAGAGTTCAGTTACGCCCACAGCGCCGCGGCCAGTCTGCCGTTCATCCGCCCGCCCGCCCGCGATGCGTTATTGTCGCTGGCGATGGACCACCCCGACACGGCCGTCCAGATGGAGGCGGCATGGGCTTCGGCCCGGCTGGGGAGCGAGGGAGGCGTCAAGGTGCTGGCTCGCTACGCCCGGGATCCTCGGTACAGTCGGGTGGCTTGCCAATACCTCGAGGAACTCGATCGGATCGAAGCGATACCTGGGTGCGCGGCGGACGAGGATTTTCGGGCGATGGCCGAGATGTGTCACTGGCTTGCGCATCCCAACGAGTTCGGGCGTCCCCCGGACGACATCGAAGTCTACGACCGCCGCGAACTGTACTGGCCGCCCACCGGCGATCGGCGACGGCTTTGGCTCTTGAAATACCGGTATCGGGCGGACGAGCCGGAGGCCGACGACGAGGTGGGGGTGGGGATGGTCGGCTCGATCACGTTCGCCCTGTTCGGCGAGACCACCGCCGATCTGTCGCCCGAGGACGTCTACGCGCTGCACTGCTGCTGGGAACTGGAGTGCCGCGAGGACCGCCGGGCACCCAAGACGCGAAGCATCGAGGCGGGCCGACGCATCTTGGCCCGGTACAACCGGAAGACCGGCGGGGGCGCGTAGGATGCCGCGCGGAAAGCGCGCGGGCGGGGGATTCTGCCGCGCGGGCCAGAGGGATCGTACTTCTGCGGAGCCATGAACGAAGACGCGATCGGCCACGTACTTGTCGTCGGCGCTGGGACCATGGGCCGGCAAATCGGGCTTCAGTGCGCGCTGTTTGGACAGAAGGTCGCGCTGTCCGACATCGAGGCCCGCCGACTCGACGCGGCCGCCCAGTGGCAGG
>DYLT01000351.1 GCA_020721945.1 Blastopirellula marina | reverse complement strand
GAGGGGTTCGCCTCGCCGATGCGCACCCGCTGGTCGATGAGGGCCGTCAGGGCCTGCCGCGGCACGTCGGAGTTGGCACCGCGCAGGGCAACGACCTGCATGATTTCCTCGCCTGGTGCGGTCGCCCGATCCAACGGTTCGACCAGGGCCTTCACCTCGGCGTCGAGCGACTCGGGCGCGACGACCACCAACGAGTTCGTGCGAACGTCGGCTCCGATCGCCATCTTGGGCACGTCGTCCCCGCCGCCACGTCGTGCGCTGCCTCGGGGACCGGCCGCTCCGCGCATCGGGACCATTGGCGGGAAGAACTCTTGGGGATCGCCCGGTCCCGTCGGCAAAGGCCCTTGAGGTGATCCGTCCGAGCGACTGCCGGGGGCCGCCGATCCGCCTCCCCCGTTGGTCAGTCGGTCCTGGTAGAGTTGCCGGGGCATGTCGGCGGCCGTCTGAACGGGGATGTTCCGCAAAGGGATCACCCACGGTTTGGACTCGACGGGCACGGTCGTTGCGATCGGCTTCTGGTCGAGCATCGTCAGCAGCTCCTCAAGCATGTCCATATCGTCGGGGCTTGCCTGCACGATCAGGCGGTAGTCGGCCTCGCGGTCCCCGTGGTAAACCAGTGCCGCCGAACCGCTGAGGTTCACCGGTACGTTCCACCGGGCCCCGGTGTCCTCGCCGAACCATGTTCGGGCGAAGTCCTTGTTGAACGGCGCTTCGTTCACGGAGATGCCCCAGCTCTGGCCGTTTCGACGAGGTCGACGGTGACGTTGAACGAGCGTTTCTTTCCCCGGGGCGTTGCTTGCTGATCGGGAAATCGCCTACGGCGATTGGGGTTCCTCGAGGATCGTCACAAGATGCCCTGACCGCGCACTGCGATAGTAGGCGTAGTCCGTGCCGTAGGGCTGGTCTTCCGGGGCATGGAGGAACCGACCCAGCGGGCCCCACTTGCTCTCGATCAGCACGATTTCCCCGGCGATCACGGAACGGACCAACCCGGTGTGCTCGATTTGGCCCTCCACGTTGCGGTAAATGATCAAGTCTCCGGGTTGAGGCTCCGCCACTTTCTCGTAATGGTTGTCGGCCAGGATGTCCTCGACATCTTCGGGACGCAATGCGAAGCGCCCTTGGGTGAACACCCAACCGTGGCAATTATGGCTAGGATCGGGGTCGCCGGTCCGGATCACGCGGCAGGCAAAGTGGCGTTCCGCGATGAACGCGTGTTCGAACTCGGTAGCCGACTCCGCGAGAACCAGGGTATACACGGGCAAACGCCGCCCCGCGTCTGTCACCACGTGGAACTGGGGAATTTCCTCCCGTTCGATCAACAGGGGGGCAGGCGTAATGGGGCAGTCGTCCGGCTGGTTCAGGCCCCACGCAAGCAGGGTGGCCGAGGCGGGCGCTGCGACCAGCAAAAGCCCCCAAACGGCCGTTGGACTGGCAAACCACCGAATGGCCTTGCGAACGATCGAAAAGTGCAGAACGAACGCCGTCGCGCACACCGACGCCAAGACGGCCGAGGGTCCCCATATCTCGGGGGTCTGGCCTGCGAAGTACGATCCGGTGCTCCCCAACACGAGGACAAGCGCGAGAGAACCGCTGAGTGCGCGCGCTTCGCGGAACCGGCGCCGAACCTCAAGCCAGAGAAACGCCAGCGCAGCGAACGGCCCCCCAATGCCCAGGACGCAGACCGCCACAAGACCGGCTGCCGCACGGGATTGGTCCATAGCCTGCGCCTCCTCTGGGTTCCGATATCTCGCCGATGCACGTCAAAGTGGATGCACGCCTGGATCCCCATAGCGTGGAGAAGCCTCTTCTCCGGAAGGGGAGGACGCGCGCAATGGCCCCCGAATCTATCTTAGTTAACCGCCGACGGAGCCGAATGTTCCACAGAGATGGATCGAAGGATCAGCGCGGCGAACCACTCTGACCCCGGTCGCCCCCTTCGCGTCGGCCACCTCTTCCCCCGAACAAGCGGGGATTTCGCATTTCCGACTCGGGAATCTCGAACTTCGCGCCCTTGAGCCTTTCGAATGCCGCCTTCTGCTGGTCGTTGAGGAGGCCCAGGATGCGCTTCTCGGTCTCGGCGCGGATCTCTTGGGACCTCTGGCCGATGGCCTGGGGATCTCCGCCCGGGGTGAACAGCTCGCGAGTTTTTCTTGCCGCGCGATCGTCGATCACGCGCATCGCCGCGATCTGGAACTCCTCGAGCTTCAGATCTTGCTGGACCTCTTTGTCGAACAGGGCCTGGATGCCGAGCACTTGGACCGCAATTCCTCGAAGTCGCTCCCGTTGAGCCAGTTCGAGCACCGCCTCGATGGCCTTGCGGGTTTCTTCGCCCTGGACCTGCATTTTTTTGCCCATTTCTTCGGCTTTAGCCTTGCGGTCTTCTTCCCGGACATCGCGCATGCTCGAGAAGAGGTCCCGCACGGCGCTGCGGTTCTTCTCGCCGATCTCGCGGATTCTGGCCTTCTGGTCGTCCGACAAATGGAGTTCTTTTTGCACCGAGGGGATGTTCAGGAGTCGCTCGTACTGGGCGGCCACCGAGGTGCGCCCGAATCCCGGCCCCCCACCGAAGAAACCAAACCCGGGCATGGGGCCGCCAAACATGCCGAACCCCGGCGTGCCACCGGGACCAGGAGCGCCCGGCCCTGGACCACCCGATTTCGGGCCGCCAAAGGGGCCTGGCTGGCCCTGCGCCGCGCAGTCCAGCGTAAACCATCCCAGCCATGCCAGAGCAATCGCCGCGAGGCAGAGCGAGCGACCCATGTGATGCTCCCAAACGAACCCGGACGAAACCGCCACGTGTTGGCTATTCTGGACCCTGTCCCCAGCCCTGTAAAGTATCGAGTGTCGAACTTGGTTCCCAGCCGAACCATACGAGGTGCCTATTTCTGGGTAATCGCCAGGCGATCGGGTTCTTCCACCGCCTTCGCGCGGGCGCAGCCGGCGCGACGCTGGTGGGCATTAGGCGCATTGGGTGTAGAATGAGCGTTTTCGGGTCCGTATTACTTCCTGGCCAAGAGTCCACCGCCCGCGCCGGGGGGACCCAAGCCAGGTCCCCCGTCCGGGCCAGGCGCTGCCGAACGTGGCGCCGCTTTGCAAGGGTCGCGCGGTGCGGGCGAAGGCAAGCCCGATCGCGGTCTGCGGCCCGAGCCGCCGTTGGGCAAGTGGGGCCAGCCCCCGCGGCGGTTGGGCCCCCCGCCACGTGCGAAGGGACCCGACGCACCAGGCGGCCTGCCGCATCGCGGACGCAAGGGTCCCGGCTTCCCCATGTTCGGCCTCGGGGGACCGCCACGCATGTCGGACTGGGAGCAGAGGGAAGCGTATTTGCGCAAGGCGGTCGAGTTGCTCGAGGACCTCACGACCGCGCATCCCTCGGTGCCCGACTACCGGCATGATCTGAGCGAAACCTATGCGATGCCCGAGGTCCCCCGCGTCGTTCCCGACGCGAAGGACCCAGACGCCCAGCGCCGCTGGCAAGAGTCGCTCAAGGGAACTCGGGAATCGCTTCAGAAAGCGCTCGAGATCTCCGAGTCGCTGGTGGCCGAGCACCCGAGCGTACCGGATTACGCCACCAGTCAAGTACGGATTCGGTTGGCCCTGGCCGAGGCCTTCCGCGGACTCGGCGACCCGCAGGCCGCCGCGGCATGCGAACGCCAGGCCGGCGAGCTATTCTCGGGCCGGTAGGGGTTGGGGCCGAGACGGTGCCGCCGCCCGGCGATGCTTCACCAAAGCTCCCTCGGCGCGGACCGCCTAAGGCAATAGCCGAGGCGGGATTCGAACCCGCACGGGAGGTTCCTCCCAGGGGATTTTAAGTCCCCAGCGTCTGCCATTCCGCCACTCGGCCGACGCATCGGAGCCCCGCGAGCCTTGACGCATCGCGTGGCTTGCAGACGGGCCGTCGTCCGGATTATTGGAACCAACCGGCGTCAGCCGAACAAGGCTCACCGGGAGGCAATCGTACCGTCCAGGGGGCTGCTGGCCGTGGCATAAAGCCTCTTGGGAATGCGCCCGGCCAGGTAGGCCAGGCGTCCGGCTTCGGCGGCCAGACGCATGGCGCGGGCCATGGCCAACGGATCCTTGGCATGGGCGATGCCGGTATTCAACAGCACGCCATCGACGCCCAACTCCATGGCGATGGTCACATCGCTGGCCGTGCCCACGCCGGCATCGACGATCACCGGGTAGTCGGGGTCGCCATCCTTGAGGTATTCGAGGCAGATGCGGATGGCGTTGGGGTTGAGCACGCCCTGGCCGGAGCCGATCGGGCTTCCCGCCGGCATGACGCTCGAGGCGCCCGCCTCTTTCAGGCGTCGCGCGGTCACGGGGTCGTCGCTGGTGTAGACCAGCACCTGGAACCCCTCGTCGACCAGGCGCTTCGTGGCCTCGAGCGTGGCGACGGGATCGGGCAACAGGGTCTTCCGGTCGCCGAGCACTTCGAGCTTGACCCAATCCGCACCCGGGTTGTTCATCTGCAAGAGGATCTCGCGGCCGAGGCGCGCCACGCGCACCGCATCGTCGGCCGTGAAGCACCCCGCGGTGTTCGGCAGGATCGTGTACCTGGAGGCGTCGAGGAAATCCAAGAGGTTCTTGCCTGACGCGTCGATCAGCCGTTCGCGCCGGACGGCCACGGTGACGCACTCGGCGCCGGCCGCGTCG
>DYLT01000350.1 GCA_020721945.1 Blastopirellula marina | reverse complement strand
TTGGCGATCGTGGACATGGAAAGCGCACGGCACGAGGCGTCGCGTTCGGGCCGGTTCGCGTGGGTGCGGAGTATTGGCGATGGTGAATATGGAAAGCGCACGCCACGAGGCGTCGCGTTCGGGCCGGTTCGCTACTACTGGTATTTAGAACCACGCGGCGGTGAAACCGCCGTCGACGCTCACGATGCTGCCGGTGATGAACTGCCCGGCCTTTGGCGACAGGAGCAAGAGCGCGGCCCCGATCAGTTCCTCGGGCTCGCCGAAGCGAGCCATGGGAGTATGCCGCATGATGTTGTCGATCCGCTCGCGATCGAGCAACTTGCGGTTCTGCTCGGCCGGGAAGAAGCCCGGGCAGATGGCGTTGACGCGCACGTTCTGCTGGCCGAACTCGCGGGCGATGTTCCGAGTGAGGTTCACCACGCCGGCCTTCGAGGCCGAATAGGCGAACACCCGAGACAACGGCAAGATCGACGTGACGCTGCCGATGTTGAGGATCGCGCCCCCGCCCGATTCGACCATGTGCCGGCCGAAGACCTGGCACGCCTGGAAGACCGACTTGAGATTGATGGCCAGCACGCGGTCCCAGTCGGCGTCCGTGGCGTCGAGGAATGTGCTGCCGACGTTCACGCCGGCGCAATTGACGAGGATCTCGACCCGGGCCTTGATTTCCCGGGCCTTGGCCAGGAGGGCCTCGATCGACTCGCGCCGCGTGACGTCGACCACGCCGTAGGTGGCCTGACATTCCGCGTCGGCGAGCTTCGCCACCCGCGCGCGGCAGTCCTCCTCGGTCAAGTCGGCAACGACCACGTGGGCCCCCGCCCGGCCGATCCCCTCGCACAAGGCGCCGCCCAACACGCCGGCGCCGCCGATGACCACGGCCACCTGGCCGTGAAGTCCAAACAGTTCGTCGAGATAGCTGGTTGCCATGGTCACTGCGGCAGTCGCCGCTCACGGAGCCAATCGGTGTGGAAAATGCCCTCTTTGTCGATCCGCTGATAGGTGTGCGCGCCGAAGTAGTCGCGCTGCGCCTGGAGCAGGTTCGCCGGGAGCCGCTCCGAGCGGTATCCGTCGTAGTAGGCCAAGGCGGCGGCGAAGGCCGGGACCGGCACGCCGAGGTGGACCGCGGTGGCGACCACGTTCCGCCAAGCGAACTGGGCCTTGTTCACCGCGTCGCGGAAGTACGGGGCCAAGAGCAAGTTCTCGAGGTTCGGATCGGCGCCGAAGGCCTCCTTGATCCTCTCGAGGAACACCGCCCGGATGATGCACCCCCCGCGCCACAGCAGCGCGATCGAGCCGAAGTCCAGCGGCCAGCCGTACTGCCTGGCCGCCTCGCGCAGCTGCACGAAGCCCTGGGCGTAGCTGCAAATCTTCGAGGCGTACAGGGCCTGGCGGATCTGCTCGGCAAACTCCTCCGCGTTTCCCTTATAACGCCCGGTCGGCCCCGTCAAGACCTGGCTCGCCCGAACCCGCGCGTCCTTCATCGCCGACAGCGATCTGGCGTACACGGCCTCGGTGACCAGGGTGCTTGGCACGCCCAGGTCGAGGGCGTGTTGGCTCATCCACTTGCCCGTCCCCTTGGCGCCGGCGGTGTCGAGGATCAGGTCGACCAGCCAGCGTCCGGTCTGGGCATCCTTCACGGTGAGGATGTCTCGCGTGATTTCGATCAGATAGCTGTTCAGTTCCCCCTGGTACCACCGCGAGAAGATGTCGTGGATCGCTTCGTTGGGCATCCCCAAGGCCATCTTCAAGAGCCAGTAGGCTTCGCAGATCAACTGCATGTCGCCGTACTCGATGCCGTTGTGGACCATCTTGACATAATGGCCCGCTCCGCGCGGCCCGACCCATTCGCAACACGGAATGTCGGCGTTCGGCCCGACCTTGGCCGAGATGGCCTGGAAGACCGGCTTGACCAAAGGCCAAGCGTCCGGGCTGCCGCCGGGCATGATGCTTGGCCCTTTCAGGGCGCCCTCTTCGCCGCCCGACACGCCCGTGCCGACATACAGCAACCCCTTGGACTCGACGTACTTGGTCCGGCGTTCGGTATCGAGAAAGTGGGTGTTGCCCCCATCGATAATCACGTCACCCGGCGCCAACAGGGGAAGGAGTTGCTCGATAAACTCGTCGACCGGGGGGCCGGCCTTCACCATCAGCATGACCTTGCGAGGGGTGGCGAGGCAGTCGACGAACTCCTTAAGGGTATGGCAACCGCAGAAGTTCTTGCCAGCCCCGCGCCCCTTTACGAAGTCGTCGACCTTCCTCACGGTGCGGTTGAACACTGCCACCGAGAAACCGCGGCTTTCCATGTTCAACGCGAGGTTCTCGCCCATCACGGCCAAACCGATGAGTCCGATATCGCACTTGTTAGCCATAGGTTAATACCCATCTGGTGGACTTCGCGGATCACGAGTGCCAAAGCCAGGCGACGGGGTCTCCCCCTTGTGGCGTTCCATCCGTTAGGAGGGTGTTCGCTCTGGCGAGGAACCGGCATTGTACTGCCGGGCGGTTGGAGCATCAATGAGTCGGTCGCCTTGACACCCCGCATTTCGGTCAGTAATATTTTCGAGGTTAGGTAGTTAGCGGCAACGCCGCGGTGATGTGTTACCAGGGCCACTTCGTGCCTTTTTTTTATCGAGGCATGGGGTGAGCGTGGGTGTTACTCTTGCCGGTCATCCCCAACGGGGGGTAAGTGAGTGTCGATGAACCCCACCGAAGTGTCAAGGATCGTGGACACGATCCATCGTGAGAAGAATATCGATAAGGAAATCGTGTTCCAGGGGATCGAGGCTGCGCTGGTATCCGCCGCCAAGAAGCACTACGGGGAGGAAGAAGACGTCCAAATCCATATCGACCGCGAGTCGGGCGAGATCAGCGGTACCCACAACGGCGTCCCGCTGACGCCGAGCGAGATCTCCGAACGGGTGGCAGCGCAGACCGCCAAACAGGTGATGATCCAGAAGATCCGCGAGGCCGAGCGGGACGCGCTTTACGAGGAGTACTCGGAACAGAAGGACCAGTTGGTCAGCGGCATCATCCAGCGCTACGATGGCGGCACGGCCGCGGTAACCCTCGATCGGCCCGGCCCGACCGCCGAGGCGATCCTGCCGCGTAGCGAGCAGATTCCGGGCGAGACGCACCACCAGAACGAGCGTGTCCGGGCGACGGTCGCCGAGGTCCGTAAGCAGGGATCGCGCGTGCGCATCATCCTCAGCCGCACACGCCCCCAGTTGGTCGAGCGTCTTTTCGAGCAAGAGATCCCCGAGATTGGCGACGGCGTGATCGAGGTCCGCGCCATGGCTCGCGAGCCTGGTTACCGGACCAAGGTGGCGGTCAGCAGTAGCGACCAGCGCGTCGATTGCGTGGGGGCGTGCGTGGGCGTGCGCGGCAACCGCATCAAGAACATCGTCGACGAATTGGGCGGCGTCGAGCGCATCGACATCGTCCGGTGGAACGACGACATGCAAGTGTTCATTCCGAACGCCCTCCAACCGGCCGAAGTCGAGGAGGTCATCCTCTGCCAAATGTTGGGCCGGGCCATTGTGCTGGTGCGCGAGGACCAACTCTCGCTGGCGATCGGGCGCCGCGGTCAGAATGTGCGGCTGGCCAGTAAGCTGTGCGGCTGGGACATCGAAATCATGACGCGCGACGAACTCGACGAGGCGCTGGAGAAGGCGATCGTCGGCTTCGCGTCGCTCGAAGGCGTCAGCGAGGAGCTGGCCGACCGTCTGGTCGGCGAGGGGTTCTTAACGTACGACGATCTTTCGATTATCGAGCCGGAAGATCTGATGGAGATGGGGGGATTGACGCGCGAACAGGCCGACGCCATCATCGCCCAGGCCGAGGCCAAGGCCGAGGAGGCCGAACAAGCCGCCGCGGCCGAGCGCCGCCGTCAGCGAGAGCAGAGGTACGCCGAGGAGGCCGCGGCGGCCGACGACGCAACGCCGGACCATGCTGGCCCGGTGGCCGCGGAAACGGGCGACAACGCCGGCGCGGAGTCGCCCTCCGAGGTCCCTCTCGCCGATGTGCCCTCGCCCGACGCGAACGGCCGATCGGCCGACGAGGAGACCCCGCACGGCCAGATGGCGGCGGAACATGGTCCGGCGGGCGACGGCTTGTCCGGCCCGCCGCCTGGGGCCGCTTAGGCAGGGAGGATGCGTTGATTCGGAGGAGGTGGCGGGCCTCCAACGAGGTTCATCCAGGTGGGTGAGGAGCCAAATCCCCGGCCGGGGCCGAGTCCAGGGCTTGCGGCCGGATCCTGAGGCGGTCTCGGAATTGGGTTCCGCGGACCGCCGCAACCAGGGAGTGCGATCATGGTAGGTTGACCGACGAGGCGCGCACGTTGCCGGCGGGCTGATCATCGCCCAGCGCCAGCCGGGACCCGAGGGAGAGACCGAAGTTGCCGATTCGCATCTACGCGTTAGCCAAAGAACTGAAGATCGAGAACAAGAAGCTGGTGGATATCTGCAACCAGATAGGCATCACCGGCAAAGGGTCTGCGCTGGCCAGCCTGAGCGACGAGGAAGTAGCGACGATCAAGGCCCACTTGGAACGCAGCAAGGCGGGCCGTTCTGCCACGGCCGTGGCGGATCGCGGCGCGCCGCCGCCACCAGCTTGTTGCCGATGACGAGCAGCGGGCGATGCGGCATCCGGACCTCCTTGCGGA
>DYLT01000349.1:3502-4685 GCA_020721945.1 Blastopirellula marina | reverse complement strand
AGGGCAAGCCGCCGCCACGCCTCGCCAAGGCTGCGGGCGCCGCGCAACCGCACGACCGGAACGCCGAGAATGGTCCAAAGCGCGATCGGGAACACCACGACCGCCCAAAGACCTCTCACCCAACCGACCGCCTGATTCAGGCCCAACCATGCCGCCACCGTCTCCGGCACCCACAGGAATGCCGCCTGCGCCCCCTTCCATTCGCTGCACAACTCGTACCCCACGTAGCCCGAAAGGACGATCAAGAACAGCAGCACCGGCCACGACGCCATCGCCTCCCGGTCATCGGCCGCGGGAAAGGGCCGTCGCACGAACAACCCGAGGTTCGACGACGGGCACGCCTTGGCGCACTGAAGGCACAACAGGCAGTCGGCGTTGCGGTTGAGGGTGACCGGGTCCAAGAGGCTGGGGCAACTGCGGGCATCCATGCGATCGCGGCGCTCGGGTTGGCGGCAGTCCTTGCCGCGACAGACGTCGCACACGGCGCTGCCAGACGACCGGACGGCAAGTGTGGCCCCTCGTGCATACGTCGCGAACAACAATCCCACGGGACAAAAGCCCCGACAAAACGCCCTGTGCTTGAAGAACCACCCCGTCAAACCCGCCATGGCCACCAGCGACCACAGAAACACCGACGTGTAGGCGGGCACGCGGTGGAGTTCCACGCCCGCGATCAGCATCTGAATCACGGCGTAGAACCCGACGATCAAGAACCCCGATCGCAACCAAGGGCCCAGCACGTACTGTGACACGCCGATCCGCCGGCCCATCCTCTCGGCCAGGTTCGATACCAGCTCCAATGGGCAGATGGCACACCAGGCCCGACCGAAGATCACGAGACCCCAGACCATCGCGGGCCACCACAGCCCCCAAATGACGAGGGTCACCAGGTTGGTCTGGGCGAATTGTTTCGCCGGGACGCCTTCGGGAGCGAACTGGTCCCAGCCGGCGATCGCCAGCGCGACGAACACGGCCAGGATCACCGCCTGGAAGACGTAGGGGAATAGGGGCGATAAGACAAAACGCCGTATCGCGCGGATTCGCAGCAGGTTGAAGCCAGACGTCTTTGGTTCGGAGTCGTTCATCGATTGGTCCCGCGGCCGCCTAGACCGTCGACCTCTTGGGCCGATCCTGAGTTGCGTATTCTGTCCCTGGGGTCTGCCGGCCGCAAGGGGCCGACCGC
>DYLT01000349.1:0-3402 GCA_020721945.1 Blastopirellula marina | reverse complement strand
GGGGTCTGCCGGCCGCAAGGGGCCGACCGCCCGGACCACACCCACGTCCCCCAAGGCGGGCCGTTGCCGCTTTCCCGACAAGCGCTCGGATGGGCTTTCGCCGCCCGCCGCCACGTGGTACCTTGGCCTGGGCACGGCGACTGCTTTTGCGAGGTAAGGTATCCCATGATCGAGGCCGAACCCCCATTGACGAGCCCGCCCGCCTCCGCCCGCGGCAGCGTTTGGTATCTGACCCTGGTCTGCCTGGTGGCGGCGCTGAGCGGGGTGCTTTTCGGATTCGACACGGGCGTGATCTCGGGGGCGATCGGCATGCTCCGCGAGCAGTTCCGTCTTTCCGAACTCCTCGAGGGCGTCACCGTCACCGCCGTGCTGATCGGCTGCCTATGGGGGGTGGCCCTGGCGGGCACGCTCAGCGACCATTTCGGTCGCAAGATCACGCTCGTGTTGTCGGCCGCGCTGTTCGTGTTCTTGGCGTTGGCCGCCGCCATGACGCCCGTTTCGGGATCGTGGTATACCGACCTGACCAACCGCGTACTGCTGTGGCTCTTCGGCGAGAAGGCCGCTCCCGAGATCGCGGGTCTCATCAACGCGAGGCTTCTCGGAGGAATGGGCATCGGCGTGGCCTCGATGCTGGCCCCGCTTTACATCGCCGAGATCTCGCCCCCGCAAGTGCGCGGACGGCTGATCGCCCTCTATCAGTTCGCGATTACCGTGGGGATCCTCGTGACGTACCTTAGCAACAACCTGCTCTTGCGGTTCTCGCAGAGCGCGCCGGCGTGGCTCGGCCAGGGGTTCTTCCGGGCGATGTTCGTCGACGAGGTATGGCGCGGCATGTTCCTGGTGGGGGTGCTTCCGGCGGTTGTCTTCCTGCTCTTGTTGCTGCTGGTCCCCGAGAGCCCGCGATGGCTCACCAAGCAGGGCGACGACAAGCAAGCCGAGGCGATTCTCGCCCGCGTCGCCGGCCCGGACCAGGCCGCGCGCGAAATGGCCGAAATCCGCGAGACGATCGCGCACGAAAGCGGCTCGATGCTTCAACTGTTCCAGCCCGGCATGAGGTTGCGTCTGTCGATCGGGGTCTTCTTGCCGTTTTTCTCCCAGATCATCGGAATCAACGCGATCATCTACTACGGGCCGCGCATCTTCGAGGTGGCAGGATACGACCGGGCGGGCGCGCTGGGCACACAGGTGCTCTTCGGCGTGGTCAATACCGTGTTCACGACGATCGCGGTGTGGAAGGTCGATAAGCTCGGCCGGCGCCCGCTGCTGTTGGCGGGCATTGCCGGGACGGGCATCGCCATTGCGCTGTGCGGCCTGTTGTTTTACCTGGGCATGGAGCGAGGCCCCCTGTTGCCCCTGCTCTGCGTGGTCTACCTGGCGTGCTTCTCGGTGTCGTACGGGCCGGTGTGTTGGATCATCGTGTCGGAGATCTTCCCCACGCGGATTCGTGGCCGGGCGATGTCGATTTCGATCTTCTCGCTGTGGACCGGCTGTATCCTCGTGTCGCTGACCGTGCCGTGGCTCTTGGCGCACATCGGGCCGGCCGTCACCTTCTGGCTGTATGCCCTGACCGGTCCGGTGGCCTTCCTCTTCACCTATGGGCTGGTGCCGGAGACCAAGGGCCGCACCCTCGAACAGATCGAGGCCCGCTGGGTCCACTGAACGCTCCGCCGGGAGGACCCGCATGCGATGGCTTATCGATGGGTACAACTTGCTTTACGCGGCGGCAGTTCCCGGACGAGGCTTCGGCATCGGCAGCCTCGAGCGCTGGCGACTCGGGCTGTTGCACTTCCTGGCCGAGTCGCTCGAGCCCGAGGAGCTGGCCTGCACCACCGTCGTCTTCGACGCCCAAGGCGCGCCGCCCGGGCTGCCGCGATCACTCGTGTACCGCGGGCTGAGTGTCCGCTTCGCGCCCCGACGGGCTACGGCCGACGACTTGTTGGAGGAGTTGATCCGCGCCGACACCGCACCCCGGCAATTGACGGTCGTTTCGAGCGACCATCGGGTCCAGCGCGCGGCGCGGCGGCGCAAGGCCCGGGCGGTCGATAGCGCCGTGTGGTACTCCGAGATCTGCGCGCGACGCGCCAAACGCCGGGCGCCTAGGGCCGTTCCCCTGAAACCTGCGCCGCCCTTGGTCGAGGCGGAAGTCGCACACTGGCTCGCGCAGTTCGGTGGCGAGGGGATTGGCGAGGCCCTGGCCGAGTCGGAGGGGGAATCGCCACGACCCGCCGGCGAGCCGCCAGGCGAAAAGCCGACCACGATGGAGAACCCCTTCCCACCCGGCTACGCAGAGGACCTCTTGTCCGACGAATGACCCAGCCAGCCCGGTGCGCAGGGGTACCGGGGCAGCGCTCACCTCGGATTGCGGCGTGCCGACGCATCGCCGGAGAACGTCCGCCGCCCGGTGCCAAGGCCTTATTCTGGTGGGCGGCGCGCGCTAGGATTCCCATATCCGGGCTGCCTGGCCTGATCCCAACCCTCCAACCGGTATTCCCCACCGTTGTCCTATGGCGCGCATCGTTCTGGCCATGTCCGGCGGGGTCGACAGCAGCGTCAGCGCGTTTCTGCTTCGCCAACAAGGGCATGAGGTGATCGGAGTCTTCATGCGGCACGGCATCGTGCCGGAGCCGGCGTGTTTTGTCGCGCACGAGGGTTCGCTTGGGGTCAGGCGGGGGTGTTGTTCCGCGGCCGACGCCGCCGATGCCCGGCGCGTGGCAGACCAACTGGGGATTCCGTTTTACGTGCTGAACTTCGACGAGGAATTCGGCCGAATCGTCGACTACTTCGTCGGCGAGTATTCGGCGGGGCGAACCCCCAACCCCTGCGTCGTATGCAACACCCGGCTGAAGTTCGGCAAGCTCTTGGCCTGTGCCGACCGCCTGGGAGCCGATGGGGTTGCCACGGGCCATTACGCCCGATTGATCCCCACGGATCGGTCGGAGCCGCCCGCCTTGTGCCGCGGGCGCGATGAGACCAAGGACCAGTCGTACGTGCTCTTCGGCATCCGGCGCGCGTCGCTCGGCCGGCTGTGCTTTCCGGTCGGAGATTACCGGAAAGAGGAGATTCGGCAGATGGCCGGCCGGCTCGGTCTCCGCGTGGCCGACAAGCAAGACAGCCAGGAGATCTGCTTCGTGCCCGACCACGACCACGCCCGGTTCGTGCGCCAGCGCCGGGGCATCGACACCTCGGGCGAGATCGTCACGACGTCGGGCGAGGTCGTGGGTCGGCACCCGGGCCTGGAACACTTCACGGTGGGCCAGCGCAAGGGCCTGCACGTGGCGCTGGGCAGGCGCCAGTATGTCGTGCGGCTGGAGCCGGAGAGCCGGCGGGTCGTCATCGGCGACCTCGAGGAACTCGCCCAAGCCGAGTTGACGGCCAACGACGCCAATTGGCTCGTCGAGCCAC
>DYLT01000348.1 GCA_020721945.1 Blastopirellula marina | reverse complement strand
CGGCGTTCCGCCTTATGATCGATCCCTTGCGGCGCATGGTGGCCTCGTTCCGGAAGGACGGATGAGACGTCCTACGGCGACATGGGCAGCTTACGGCTTTCCAATCCGAGCTTGGCCAGCACGGCGTAGAGGACGAATCCCACGAGCATGGCGGCCACGGGAGGACGGGGATCATTCCCTTGGCTCCGGCAAGGGCCGGCAGGAGGTCGGCCGCCAGGTCCGAGGCGCCGACCGCGAAACCCACGAGCCACGAGATCCAGCCGGCGGGGTTGAAGCCCGCACGCCGTTTCGCTCGACCGCAAAACGCAAGGCGACCTTCCCTCGGCCGGGGGCCCGGTCCGCAGACCGCGGCACCCGGGCGCACGGCCTTTTACGCGGGGCCTGCGGTTTCGGGCATGTCGAGGGTGCGGGTCTTCAGGCCGATCAGGGCGAGGACCGCATAGAGCACGAAGCCCACGATCATCGCCGACAACGGCGGGACGGGGATGTACTCGATGTACTCCTTGTAGGTGGCCAACTGCGGAATGTACTTGGCCAGCAGCCCGGCGGCCCCCACGAGGAACCCGACCGCCCACGAGATCCAGCCCGCGGGGTTGAATCCGGCCCGCGGACCAGCCCATTTGCAGCCCGAGAGCAGGTAATCGGCGGTCATGGCCCCGCAGATTGGGCCGAACGAGGCGCCGATGACCGTGAACACATCGACGACCTTGCCCGCCGCGCCCGAGGCCGCCAGCGCGATGCTGACCAGGGTGCCCACGCCGACCGAGAGGAAGGGGTTGATCTTGGGCAACGTGGTCTTGAAGCTGTTGGCCGCGATGAACGAGGAGAAGCAGGCCGGGGGGAAGGAGGCGATCGCCAAGAGGTACATGAAGACCCTGCCGGTGGTTTCGTTGAGCAGGTGAGGCATCAGGGCCGTGGGATCGCTGATGCCGAGGCCCTTGCTCAGTCCGTTGGCCCCGGCCACGATCAACAGCGACAGGCCGCCGGCCAGAATCGTCGCCCCGGCGATGCCGACCAAGCCCCCGAGCTGCACGTCGTTGCCGCTGCGGTTGTTCATGCCGAAGTCGGCGCCCGCGGCGCCGGCCGTGGCGAAGAACCCGATGATCGCCGTCAACAAGGTGGCGATCACGGCCCATTCGCCTGCCAGCGGCGCTCGCACCGGCCCAGCAATCCCGCCGACGGCGGTCTTGGCGGCTTCGGCTTGGGCGGCTTTCACGGCGGCGTCGGTCATCTTCGCCGGAACGAAGTCCTGGATCCCGCTAAACGAGACCACCACGAGGATCACCAGAATGGCCAACGGGATGACGGGGAAGTACGTGGCGACCCGGGCCACGTACTTGATGCCCTTCAGTCCCATGAAGGCGGCCGCGATGGCCCACACCGCCGAGACCACCATATGCGGCACCGTACCCACCGTGGCCTCGGGATTGTTGTTGTAGAAGGGGGCGCAAAGCAACTGCGCGGCCGCGAAGGCGTTGACGCCCAGCCACCCGAACTGAAGAAGCCCCATCAGAAAACCCGGCATGATGAATCCACCCGTCACGCCGTAGGTGGACGTCCCCACAATGTACAAGGGAAGTCCGGTCCGCAGTCCGAGCAAGCCGGGTGCCAAATAATAGAACACGTGGCAGAAGAACGCGGCGGCCACCAGCCCGACAAAAGCCGGCCAGAGCCCTTGGGTGAGGGTCCCCCCCGGCGTCCCGTCGCCCATCGGAACCGATTTCCAAAATACGAACCACAGCATGATTCCCGCGTAGGTCTGGGCGGTGCTCTTGTACCAGGCGATTCGGTTCGCCATCGGCACCGGCTTCGCGGAGGCGACATAATCCGGTAGGTTGGAAGCCATGCGTGCTCTCCTGAAATGGACCGCGGAAGATACCTGGCGTGGGCCACCGAGCCGCCGGGACCGGGCGCTAGCGGTGCTGCCACAAACATCGTGCCTGAGTATACAAACCCCGCAATGGCAATAAAATAGTGGGCCGTGGCGGTCCAGGGAAAACCTCGGAAATCATGCGAAACGTCCCCGCAGCTCGGGAAATCGACCGACGTCGACGGAGTGCATCCCAAGCCCCTGCCGCCGTGCGGGAAGACCGATAGGAGCCGTCACGGACCCGGCCCTGGGCATCGGCCGAGGGCGGCCATCCCATGTTCCCCCTGCCAGGCAATGGCGAGGCCGTATTTCTTACAGCCCCTCCTGGCAACATACTCGGCTTGACCCTTCTCCCGGCGGTCCAGTACCATAGGTCGCCCCGTAGTGTCGTCGGACCCCAAGCGTGGTCCCCCCGGCACACGACGAAGCGCAAGCCAGGGCCTACCAGCCCGAAGCGCAAGCGAGGGTCCAAGCATCCATCGCTGGGGGACTCATCGCCCCTTTCGGCCCGAAGCGCCAAGGCTCGCTGGTCGCCTGGCCCTCGCGCGCCTTGGACCGAAGGGCTGGGCGTGATCCGCCTTAGGGCGCCGGATGGCATCGTTCGTGTGGGTGATCGGTGGTTGAAAGCCAGGGAGGGCATCCTATCGCTCGGAGCTTCTTGCGGTTCGTCTGGCTTCTCGTGAAGTGCGGGCTGTTGGCGGCCTTCGTGGCGTTCCTCGTGGCCCTGCCGCATCTGTACCGGCGCGTCGACGAAGAGGTGCGTCGCCGGGTCGAGGCGAGGTTCGCCCAGCGCTATCCCCATCTTCGCGTGCGGGTCGGATCGGCCGCGCTGGTCCGCGGCAAGGGGATCGAGGTCCACGGGCTGTCGATCGTGGACCCCGAGGCCCCAGGTCCCGGCGCCGAGTTAGTCCGCATCGACGACCTGTTCCTTATCTGCCGCACCGAGTTGGAAGAGCTGCTCCGAGGCGAGCCCAGGATCACCGGCGCGGTCCTCCGCCGCCTACGGCTCCAGGCCGCCAAGCGACCCGACGGAAGCTGGAACGTATCGCGCCTGTTGCCGGCGCCGGAGGCCGGGCAGACCATTCCCGAAATTCGCATCGAGGATGGAATCCTGGAGATCGTCGGCGCGGCCAACCCCGGGGCTGGCCCCTTGACCTTCCGGGACGTGAACCTGACGCTTTCGCCTGCCGATCCGAAGGTGCCGGACGCCAAGCCCGCAGCCCGGCGGTTCGAGGCAACGCTCGCCGGCGATCTGTTCCGGCAGGTCGAGGTTTCCGGAGCGATCGAGCCGGACGGCTCGGTGTGGTCGGCGACCGGGACGATCGACGGGCTCTCCGTTTCGCCGGACCTGCGCGACGTGCTTCCTCTTGAACTTGCCGACCGGCTCGCCCCGCTGGGGGCATTGCGCGCCCAGGGTGCGCTGCGGTTTCAGGTCCGGTACGACCCGGCCGCTTCGCCACCATGCGTCTTCGACGTATCCGGCCAGTTGACTCAGGGCCGCCTGGACGATCCGCGGTTGCCGGTTTCGTTGACCGACCTCCGCGCCGCGTTCGTGTGCGACAACCAGGGCGTGACGATCAAGAACCTCTTCGCGCGCAGCGGCGCCTCGACGGTCTATCTGGCCTTCCATCAGACCGGGTATGCCGCAAACGCCCCGCGCGAGCTGCACGCCCAGATCCGCGAGATCGAACTGGACCGACGGGTTGTCGAGGCGCTGCCTGAGGCGCTTCAGCGTCACTGGCACAAGTATCTGCCCTCGGGACAGATCAGCGCCGACGTGACCTTGGTCTTCGACGGTCGGACCTGGAAGCCCGACGTGGCGGTCGAATGCCTGAACGTGGCGTTCACCTACCACCGGTTTCCTTACCGCCTGGAGCGGGCCACGGGCACGCTGTGCCTGAAGGACGACGTCCTGACGGCCAGCGTCACGGGATACAGCGGCAACCAGCCGGTGCGGGTTTCGGCCCGGGTGCTGGATCCGCTGGCCGGTTGGCACGGGTCGATCGAGGCCCGCGCCGACGCGCTGCCGCTGGACGACCGGCTCGTGAACGCCCTGCCCGAGAAAACCCGCAGTGCCGTCGCCTCGCTCCATCCGGCGGGGACGCTGCGCACGTTCGCCCGGGTATGGCGCGAAGCCCCGGGCAGCGCGGTGCATCGCCATGTCCACGTCGAGGTGGGTCAGGGCAGCATCCGCTACGACCGCTTCCGCTATCCGATCACCGACGTGCGCGGCACGCTCGAGATGCTCGACGACCACTGGACCTTCCGCGATCTGGAGGGGAACAACGACACGGGACGGATCCGCGGCAATGGACATTTGAGGCCCGCGCCGGGCGGCCACGAGCTATGGCTGCGCATGATCGGCGAGGAGGTCCCTCTGGAGGAGGAACTGCGCGACGCCCTTCCCCCGACAATGCGCCAGGTGTGGGACGACGTGCGCCCGCAGGGCGCCGTCGACCTCGACGTCGAGGTTCATTATTTGACGGGCCAGGAGAAGCTCGATGTGGGCCTTCGCGCATGGCCTCGCGAGGACCGCGTCTCGATCCAACCCGTCTGCTTCCCCTACCGCATCGACAAGCTTCGCGGCGCGCTCTGCTACCAGAACGGCCTGGTGACGATCGACCAACTCCGCGGCGAGCATGGCGACGTGCGCCTGGCCACGGCCGGGCGGTGCGCATTCCTTCCCGACGGCAGCTTTCGCCTTTCGCTCGAGGGGCTCCGCGTCGACCGGGTACGGCTCGACCGCGATCTGATCCAGGCGTTGCCGGCGCGCTTGAGGCGGGCGGCGGCCGCGCTGAATCCCGAGGGCCCGCTCCACGTGCGGGGCGATCTGTCGTTTGCCCGGGCAGGCCCGGGCGCG
>DYLT01000347.1 GCA_020721945.1 Blastopirellula marina | reverse complement strand
CGATGCCGGCGGCCCCCGCGGCGGCCGCGGCGGATCCGCCGCGAGACGCCGATCGATCCCAGCGACACCGAGGCGCTGGTCGAGGACATGCTGGCCCAAGGGCGATACGCCCTCTTGTTGCGCCGGCAGATTGCCGGGAATCTCTCCGAGACGCAATTCCGCGCGGCGATCCAGGCCCTCGAGGAAGACATGGCGCTGGTGCCCGACGGCGACGTGATGCTGGGCCCCGTGGACGAGCCGCCGGACGGCCTGCGGTTCGACGAGGTGGAACGCGACGCCAGCCAAGGGCGCATCATCCAGGTCGCGCGGTTCTTCCTGGACCGGTATCCGGTGACCAATGCCCAATACGCCGCGTTCGTCGCGGCCGGCGGATACGAACAAGCCGCGCTGTGGGATCCGACCATCTTGCCGGCGGTGCTCGATTTCGTGGATCGGACAGGCCGGCCGGGACCGCGCTTCTGGAACGACGGCACCTACCTGCCCGGCCAGGAAGATCACCCCGTCGTCGGCGTGAGCTGGTACGAGGCCGCGGCCTACGCACGATGGGTCGGCAAACGCCTGCCGACCGATGCCGAGTGGGTCAAGGCGGCCAGTTGGCCGGTCAACCTCTCAGCCACCACCCGGCTCCAGCGCCGGTACCCCTGGGGCGACACCATGGACCGATCGCGCGCGAATCTCTGGGGCTCGGGGCCGAAAGCCACCGTGCCGGTGCACGAGTACGCCTCGGGCGCGAGCGTGGGGGGGGTGTACCAACTCGTGGGCAACGTCTGGGAGTGGATGCGGGGGAACTTCACCCCGCCCGATCTGGCCGAAAGCCAATGGGCGGCCGAGATGGGGTTGAAGAGCATCCGCGGCGGGGCCTACGACACGTACTTTGATCATCAGGCCACGTGCCAGTTCCAGAGCGGCGAGGCGGCCGTCTCGCGGAAGCACAACATCGGCTTCCGCTGCGCGGTGAGCGTATGCGACCTGGCGCTGGCCCCACCCGGTTCGGCCTCGGCTTCGGATGCCGCCGATGCCGCCCCTCCGGAGGTGCCCCAATGACCCGAGAGGCGATCCTCCCGCTCCAATCGTACCGGCTGGCCCGCTACGCCGTTCCCATCCCTTGCTACATTTGCGAGGAAGAGAACACCTTCGACGCCGAGTATTGCAGCCACTGCGCGGCGCCGATGGCGTTGGCCCACCAGGTCCGTTCGCAAAAGCTCCATCCCCGCCTGATCGGGGTGCTGGGCGCAAGCGCCGTGGGCAAGACGGTCTACCTCGGAATGCTCATGGATATGCTCTCCCGGCAGCCGGAGCGGGCGCAACTGTTGGCGCGGGGGGCGTTCTCGATCACCCTCCAGCAGACGACCATGGCCTGTCTGGCCCACTGCGCGTTTCCGACGAAGACCCCCAATGAGCCCGACCGCTGGAACTGGGTCCACTGCCAGATCCGCCGACCGAAACCGAAAGAGCCGGTCGAGCTGATCGTGCCCGATATGGCCGGCGATGCCCTGCTTCAGGAAGTCGATCACCCGTACACGTACCGGGTGGTCACGTCGTATCTGGCCAAGTGCGTGGGGGCCTTGGTGCTGGTCGATGCCCTGGCCTTGAAGGAGGGCTCGCGCGACCAGGACTACTTCACGATGAAGCTGGTCAGCTACCTGGCCGAAATCAACGAGGACCCGAACAAGGGTTGGGCGAGGCGGCCCGTCGCGCTGATCTTCACCAAAGCCGATCAATGCGAGGAATGCTTTGCCGATCCGGCCGGTTTCGCACAGACCCACGCGTCGGGGCTCTGGCAGCACTGCCGGGAGCGGTTCGGCGTTTACCGGTTCTTCGCGGCGGGGGTGGCCGGCGCGTGCGCGATCCGGGAGTCGCCCAGGGAAGGACGTCTCCAAGTGCCGCTGCGCATCGAACCGTATGGAATCGTCGAGCCCTTCGAGTGGCTCCTCGATCAGCTTTACGCGCAGGGATGGATGACCAAGAAACGGCGGACCGTGGAAACGTGATCACCCCACCCATGGACCTCATCGACCAGGCCATCTTCACCTCCGGAGAAACCGATCGCGCCAGCGGATACCAGGTCGTGGCGGCCAGCCCCGGCGTGGGCGAGGCCGACGCCCGGGAACTGGCGGCCTGGGGACCCTCGCACGATTCGCTGTTGAACTCGGGCCCCGACGCGGTGAGTTTCAACTTCCATTCCCTGCCCAGCGGGCGCCTGTGCATCAGCCGCACGACGCCGGCGGGCTTCGAGTACAGCGGCCGCGGCGGAGCGAGGATCTATACCCAATGTCTCCTCGTCTGGCCCCAAACGCTCGCACGCTTCGCCAACAATCCCTTCGCGCTGTTGCGCGCGGCATTGGCCAACGGGTCGCTGCGGGTATACGACGAAATCCCAAGGCAATTGGCCCCCTTGCGCCTGGCCGGGCGCGCCAAGGCCGTGGACACGGCCTTGTTGGCAAGGCTCTCGGCCAGCCCAGGGCCCGAGTGGATCGCCACGCTGGTGCAGGCGGCACTCGACTCGGCCACGGTGGCCATCGCCGGCGGGCCGCCGGCCGAACACCTCATCGCGGGCTTGATCAACTGTCTGCCCCCCGAGTGCCGCACGGAGTTTTCCTTCTCGACGGGGCTGAAGTTCTGTTCGCGCCGGCCCTTCCGCATCGTCGCGCTCTCGGACGACCGCGAGGAGCAGCGGCGCGTCGCGCGGCTGTACCAGGTGGCGGTGCTCCACCTCTCCGCCGATCCGCCCGACGAGTTCGCCCCAATCGAGGCATGGCCGCGCGTCATCCACCGCGTCCTGAAGTCGGGCCGCCTCGCGTTTCTGGCCAGCCAGTTCGCACGCCCCCACGGCGACCTTTCGACCGAGGACCTCTCGGCGCTCGCCCTCCAGTTGCTCGAAGAGTTCGACGCCACGGCGATCGGGCACGGCGGCAGCGCCGCGGACGAGACGCCCCGTGCCGACGACACGGCCAGCGAGAACGCGCCGGAAGCGGACGAATGGCGCGACGACGAGCCGGGGGGCGCGATGTCTGGCGCCGCCCCTTCCGCGCGGCTGCGCCTGTTCGGCGGTTTCCGCGACCCGAATGCCGAACTCCGCGCGCACGCCCCGCAACACCGCCCCGGCGAGGCGATCGCCCGCGCGGCGGTCGATCCCCCCTCGAAGCGACTGGCGGCCAAGGCCTGCAACCCGACCGCCGCGCCGCACGAGGACGCCCGGCCCCCAGCCGTCGCCCCGGATTTCGCGCGTCTCGACGAACTCGTGTTCGAGGCCATCGCGGGCAGGCACGAAGCCGTCGATGAACTGGGCGACCTCTGGGATGAACTCTCGCAGCACCTCAGCGGGCCCCTGCTGGCCGAGGTCCGCGAAGAATACCTGCGCTATGCCCTATTGCTCTGGCAGCGCGGACCGGAGATCGATCTTCCGCGCGATCCCAACCGGGCGGTCTACTCGCTCGACGTGCTCGGGGTCTTCTTCCCGGGCGCAACCCTTTGACACCTCCAGAGGAACCGTTCACGGCGATTGTCCCGATTCTTGCGGGGAGGCCCGCGGAAATGGCGCCGTCGCCCTCGGGCGTGCATGGCAGAGGCGTCGCATCAAGAAACCACCACGCCGTGGAGCTTTAGGCGACGCGCGGTTCCGGCCCGGCCTGGTCCCGGAGAGGGAATCATTGGATCATGCCCGTCTGTTTCTGGATCTCGAGGATGCGCCGGGCGTTCTGCTGGCCACCCGCCGTGGCCACCAGTTGTTTCCAACCCTCCCACGCGCGCCTCAGTTCGGCGACGTCGGTTTCCTCCAGATAGTGCAGAATCTGATCGGCCAGTTGGGTGTTGCCCCCAAGGCGTTCCCAGAAGTCTTGGGCCATGCGATACAGGTCGTAGGTCGAGCGCTGGGGCTTCTTTTCCCTGCGTCGGCGGGTCACGGGAGTGGGTTTGCCGTCGCTGTCTATCTCACCCTCCCTCAGCCGGGCCCTCGCCCGAGATACCGACTGGGAGAACCGCCCGCCGCGCAGTTGTTTCTCCAGTTCGGGATGAAGTTCCAGGATCTTGGCCTTGATTTCGTCGCTCGTTGCGTCCACGTCGTCGAGGACCTGAAGCGCCTCGCGAATCGCCAACGTGACCTCGGTGGGTTTTGCCATGGGTGTAAAACTCCCGTTTCTTGCGCAAGAATGGCTTGTTTGATTCTGCTTAGCGATCATCGGGTTGTCAACGCTGTTATTGCAGCCATGATTGGGTCATGTGCCCACCCCCAGGGCGTGGTAGGCCTGAGGCAAATCGGCCTCGACACGGCGACTTGGATTTGGGAGACTTTCGCCTCCCTGGGCCTCGAAAACCCAGCGTGGGCGGTTTCCGCCCGCGACATGGACAGAGACCCCAAACCGGAAGCGACCCATGATCGACCGGCAACCCTCGAGCCGCCCGTCGGCAGCTTTGGTTTCACGGCAGGCGCCAAGGTCGGCGCGTCGGGCCATGATGGCGCGTCTTGCGCCCTGGGCGCTGACGCTGTGCCTCGCGGTCGGGTGTAGCACGCTCCACCTGCCGGGGCTTTCGGGAATGCGCCACGATCCGCCCCGGCGCAGCCAGGCCACCCATCAATTCCGCAAACCGAAGAAAAAAGAGAAGTCCTGGCTTGCGTCCTGGTTTGGTCCCAAAGAGCCCGCCCCTCCCAAATCCGTCAAGGAATGGATGCGGCAAAACAAGCAGATGCGGCTTACGGCGCCCGAAGCCGAGGACTGAGAAAACTGCCACGGCGAAAGGACGCACTATAAATCGGG
>DYLT01000346.1 GCA_020721945.1 Blastopirellula marina | reverse complement strand
CAATTCCTGTACGTGGCCATCCGAGCCGGCCGCGCCCCGGACCAGTCCTACGAGACGACGCCCGGACCGCGCCCGCGCGATGGCGATCTCTCGGCTCGGGATCGGGTCGAGCTGATCGTCGATCTGGACCGCGACCATGCGACCTGGTATCGCCTTGCCATCGACAGCCGGGGCTGGCCCGCCGAGGATTGCTGGGGCGACCCGTCCTGGGACCCCTCGTGGTTCGTCGCGGCCGGCACCGACGATCGGGCCTGGACCGCCGAAGCAGCCATTCCCTTCAGCCAGCTCGGCGGGCGCGCGCCGGAAAAGGGGACGGCCTGGGCCGTGGGTATTCAACGCGTGGTGCCGGGAACCGGCTTCCAGTCGTGGAACCGCCCCGCCGCAGTGAACCCGGTGCCCGAAGGGCTGGGGTATCTGGTCTTCGAGTAGCCGCGCGGCCCACGGGCCTCGGGTCCGCGAAACGACGTGCCTGCCCGACCCGAACGACCCACGACGCGCGATTCCGCGGGTCGGTGCGCGCGCGACATGCTCCCTCACGATGCCTGCTGCCGTTGGACCCAGGCGAGCAGGTCGGCGGCGCCCTTGCGATGGCAGAAATCGCCGAAGGTCTCGCCGTCGCGGCGCGACTCCTTGAAATACGCCAACAGCGGCACGAGCGTGGGCACGATGTCGTCGAACTTCACAAGGTCCTTGTAGACGAAGCCCAGCCGGTCGCCCAGAAGCCGGCCACCCACGTACACCGTGTACTTTCCCGCCGTCTTGCCGACCAGGCCGACGTCGCCGTTGTAGGGCCGCGCGCAGCCGTTGGGGCAACCCGTCATCCGAAGCGTGAACTTCTCGCCGGCCAGGCCGAGACGCTCCAATTCGACTTCGAGCCGGTCGATCAGGCCCGGCAGCACGCGCTCGCTCTCGGTCACGGCCAGAGGACACGTGGGCAAGGCGACGCAGGCCATGGACCACCGCCGCACCGGGGAGATCTCGTGGTCGAGCTTCACCCCGTGCTGTCGCAAGATCGCCTCGACCCCAGGCCGGTCCTCGGCGCGCAGATCGGCGAACAAGATGCTCTGTTGGGCCGTCAGGCGGATGCGCGGCCGGTACGCGCGGCAGATCTCGCGCAGTGCCGATTTCACCGTGAAGCCGTCGCGGTCGAGCAACCGGCCGTTCTCGACGTTCAGGCCGTAGAACCACCGGCCATCGCCCTGTTCGTGCCAGCCGATGTGATCGTCGAACGCGCGAACGTCGTCGGGATGCGGATCGGCCAGGCGCCGGCCGTAATATTCCTCCACCTTCGCCCTGAACCGATCCAACCCCCAATCGGCGATCAGGTACTTCAGGCGAGCCCGCTTGCGGTCTTGCCGGTTGCCGAAATCGCGTTGGACTTGGACGACCGCGACGGCCAGGTCGAGGGCCTGCTCGGGCGGGATGAACGCCATGCGCTGGGCGACGGCGGGAAAGGTCCGCTTGTTGCTCGGCGTCACCCCCATGCCCCCGCCAACCAGCACGTTGTATCCCACCAAGCGCCCGCCCTCGACCACCGCCAACAGACCCAAGTCGTTGGCATAGACGTCGGTGCAGTTGTCGTCGCACAGAGCCAACGCGGTCTTGAACTTGCGGGGCAGATAGGTCTTGCCGTAGATGGGCTCGATCTCGTGGCCCTCGGCGCCGCCGCCGACCAGTTGCTCGTCGCCGGTGGCCGAGTCCTTTAGCCAGATCTCGTGGTATGCGGTCGTGCGCGGCAGCAAATGGGAGGAGATCGCGTGGGCCGTCTCCTGAAGCGCGGCGCGCACCGGATCGTTGCGGTACGGCGCCGGACAGCAGAGCACGTTCCGCTCGACATCGCCGCACGCCCCGAGCGTCGTCAACTGCACCTCGTTGATCCGGCGAATGACCTCTTGCACGTTCTTCTTGACGACACCGTGAAGCTGAAGATCCTGCCGGTTCGTGATCCGCAGCGTCGTGTTGCCCAATGCGTCGCAAAGCGCCAGTTGGGTCAGAAACTGGTCGCACGTAAGCACCCCCCCGGGGATCTTCACGCGCACCATCAGCGAATACACCTTGCCCAGCTTGTTGCCCGCGGCATCGGTGCGCCCGCGCAGATCGCGGTCGTCCTGCTGGTACATCCCGTGGTGCTTGAGCAATTGGCTCGTTTCGTCCTCGAACGCATCGCTGCGATTGGCCAGTTCTTCGGCGATCGTGCCGCGAAGATAGTTGCTCGAGGCCTTCAACCCCTCAATGGCACTGAGTTTCGGAGACTCGTCCATGGCAATGGTCACCAAGGTGATTGTTAAGATGATGATAATTGTATCGGCCTCACGCAAGGAATTCAATCAGATGCGGTCCAGCAATGAAACGGCTGTCTAGACCAATCCGACGCAGGTCGTTCGAAAATGCCTAAAGTGGGGGGTGTGGTTCCGGGGTGCGAGCTGCCCGGGCGATCCGTGACTTCTCGCGAAGGTCGCGGCGCGCTCGGCCACGAGCGGGTTGACACGTCTTCGGGGACCACCTAAGATTGGCCACGGTGAGCTTTCGAGCCGTGGTTCGATGGCAAGCAGCACCACCTGGCGCGTTGCTTTCTTTCGCCCAGAGGATCGCTTATGACGCACGTCGTTTGCCAGCCCTGTTACGACTGCCGGTACACCGATTGCGTAGTCGTCTGCCCGGTCGAGTGCTTTTATGAGGGCGAGCACATGCTCTACATCCACCCGGATGAGTGCATCGACTGCGAGGCGTGCGTGCCGGAATGTCCGGTCGAGGCGATCTTTCTGGCCGATAACGTGCCCGAAGAGTGGCGCGAGTACATCCAGATCAACGCCCAGATGGCCCCGAAGTGTCCCGTGATTACCGAGAAGAAGACGCCCCTTTGCGAGTAGTCGCATCCGGCGGGGGCCTGCCGATCGTCTTGGGACACCTTCGCTAACGCAAGACGTCGCGAACTCTGGGGTGGGCCGGCCAATCGCTGCCGGTTCCCTTGCGGTGACCCACGTTCGACACCGGCCTTTGCCTAGAAGCGAATCTCGCAAGCCGCCCCCTCGACCCAGACCTTCCACGCGGCGTATTTGGGGTTGCGAAGCTTGAGGGTCAACAGGGGACTGCGCTTGGGGCGTGTGGGCTTGGCCACCAGGTGCATACGCGCCTCTTGGGGGGTACGCCCGCCTTTCTTCACATTGCAGCCCAGGCAAGCGCAAACGACGTTCTCCCACGTGGTTTGTCCCCCGCGGCTGCGGGGAACCACGTGATCGAGGCTCAGTTGCCCGGCCGGATACCGCCGCCCGCAGTACTGGCACCGGTGTTCGTCGCGGGCAAAGACCGTGTGGCGGTTCAGGCGAAGCGACCGGTTGGGCAATCGGTCGTACCGCAACAGCCGGATCACCCGCGGTGCCTGGATCTCGAAGTGCACCGCGCGGATCCAGTCTTCGTCGGGGCGTTTATGCCGGGCGCGGCGCTGGCTCCGGACACGCCAGCCCTCGAAATCGTAGTTGACGAATTGCCCGTCTTCGGTGTCGATCACCTCGGCCAACTCGCGGCACAGCAGGCGGAAGGCACGTCGCACGCCCACCACGTGGACCGCCTGGTACGAGCGGTTGAGAACCAGCACGCTCGAGGCCAGGGCCTCGGATACGCCTGCTGGGCCATCGTTGTCCATGGGTCGGTCTCCAGGTACGCGACCATTGTAATCCGGCGCCGCGCGAAACGCCAGGGATCCGGCTCCACCACCAGCCACTTGCCGATCGCCTTGGACTTCGCGTTGGCCTCGGGTACAATCGCGCGCGTTCGTCTCCCCGGTCCTTTGCCGACGAGGTCCCACCATGAAGATCGGCTTCCATACCGACGCGTTCAATTCGGCGTATTACAGCTTCGACAAGTGCCTCGAGTGGGCGAAGGCCAACGGGCTCCACTATATCGAATGCGGCCTGATCGACGGTGTGAGCTGGGCGCATGGACTGGGCTATTACCCCCACCTCGCCCTCTACGAAGACCCGGTGCTGCTGTGCCGCAAGATGCAAAGCTACGGAGTCGAGTTCTCGCAGGTCGATGCGGCCTATCCGCTGTCGGGCAAGGACGGCCCCATCCGCGGCGTCCCCTACGTGATCAAGTCGATCCAATGGGCAGCCCAGGTCGGCTGCACCCGGGTCGATACGACCGATGGTTTGCACGCCCCGGCCGGCCTGTCGGACCCAGAGGCCATGGACCTGATGAAACGCAGCTACGAGCAGATCATCGAGATCGCCGAGGCCCACGGCATCACGGTCAACATCGAGCCCCACGGCTACTTTACCACCAAGCCCGACTTCATGGCCCGAATGCTCGACTTCTGCGCCAGCCCGCATCTGCGCATGAACATGGACACGGGCAACACCTTCATTGCGGGACAAGACCCGGTGGCGTTCCTCCGGCGCTTCGTCGACCGCGTCAGCCACGTCCACATCAAGGACGTTTCCGAATCGTTGGCCGCCGCTACCCGCGGCGAGCAGACCGGCATCGCGGTCAGCCATTGCGCCCTGGGCGAAGGCGTCAATGCCGACAATATCAAGCAGTGCCTGGCAATCTTGCGCGACCACGGCTACGACGGCGTGCTGAGCATCGAGTGCGAAGGCCAGGGCGGACCGATGATCGAACGCTCCCTGGCATGGCTCCGCAAGACGCTCGGCGAACTGAAGATCAAGGCCGAGTGAACGCCGCCGGGGCTACCCCGATGCCCGCGGCCTCAATGGTGTTGCACGATTCTGGGAAATGCCGGAGCGCGGGCATCTTGCCCGC
>DYLT01000345.1 GCA_020721945.1 Blastopirellula marina | reverse complement strand
GCAGGTACGAGAGGTCCCCGCCGGCAAGTCGCTCGGGGGCCTGAATCTCAACGTCGTAGACCGGCAGGGCATCGTCGAGCGCCTGGCGGAGATTCTCGGCCGTGGGCCGGCCGAGGAAGCACGCCTTGCCGCCGTGGGGATGCGACTTGCTCCCCGGCACGGCGGCCAAGGGGTCCACGCCGAACATCGCGCGGATCGCGGCCTGCACCTCGGCATCTTTGCCGAACTCGGCCGACTTGTGCGGCAGCCGGGTCGTGGCGATCAGCTTGCCGCCTTGCTCGCAGAAGCGATTGAGTTTTACGATCGTCTTCAGGGCGATCGTCTTCGAGCCCGGCAGGACCACCACGCGGTACGACTCGGGGTTCAGGCGGTTGTCGAGCGAAAGCGTGCTGTTGCGCACCGAACACTTGTCGCGCAGCACGTCGGGATGAAGGAACGTGAAGTCGCGCCGCACCGACAGCGCGAGCAACTCGCCCACGTCCATGTAGTCGGCCTCGTTGGGGATCGGCCCGCCGAGGTACGGATTGCCCGGCCCGAAATGATAGCCCGCCTGAAGCGTGGCAATGGGGTAGATCACCGCGACGTCGGCCACGTGCCGGCCCGACTGAAGCAACAGATTCAGCCGCCCCATGTAGCGGTTGTAGTCGGGTAGGGCTGGGCCGTAGGTCGGGTCGCGGTACGACAACTCGGGCGGAAAGACGCTCTTCTTCGGCTCGTACCACACCGCGTGCGGCACCATCACGTTGATGCCCTTGGCGTACTGGTCCATGGCTTCCTTGTAGAGGTTCGCCACGGGCATGTCCTTGATCGCGCCGTAGGTCTCGGTCATCACCAGGGGCCGGTCGTAGTTGCACGCGGCCGAGCTGACGAGTTTGTACGCCTTCGACGCCCGGCCGTACTGGAAGATCTGGTCGATCCCGGGAATATCCTGGTGCTCGAAGGCCTTCATCAGGTCGCCGCACAGGCCCGTGGGATTGACGATCTCCTCCTGATCGACGTGGCCGGTCAGTTGGATCTTGTGCTCGCGGCACCACTGGTTGACGGTCTTGACGAAGCCCGTGGAGAACAATTCGGCCCGAAAGCCGAACAAGGCGACCCGCGCGGCTTCGGTCTCGGGGCCGATGTCGTACCACAGGGCCGGATAATACGGGGCGGGGTCGTAGCCGTGCCGGGCCCGGAATTGCGCGTTGAACTGTTCGGTCCACAGGCGGCCCCCCTGGACTGTCCAGAAGGTCGGTTCGTCGTAGAACGCGCGGTCGATCGTCGTGCCGAAGTGTTTGGAAAACCGGTCGTAGAACCGCTGGTAGGTCAATTCGATGAAGCGGCCGACCGACTCGGGGCTCAGGTAGTCGACGTGGTCCCAGCCGTCGCGCACGCACACGAAGATCATGAGCTTCCACCTGCCGGCGGGGACGTTCCAGGCGAGTTGGCCACCCCGGACCTGCCCGGTCAAGTCGATCCGTTCGTTCGTGTCGGCCTTCATCGCCACGGCGGCCATCAGGGTGCCCGCGGGCAGGGTTTTCTGGAACGCGCCCGGGCCGGTGACCGGCGCTTCGACCAGATCGAGCCGTTTGGCGGTGTGGTCGGGGTATTGGCGGGCCAGTTCGCCGCCGGCATGGCCGCTGGGGAACCAGTATTCGTCGTACAGGCACATCTTCATGCCCAGCGCGGCAGCCTGGTCGAGGGCGTCGCCGTAGCGGTCGAGGAACTCGGTCGACGTGTAGGCGGGCGTCATGCCCTGCGACGGCAAAATGCCAAACCCGTAGTACCCGCTGCGATCGCGGCACTGCAACATCTGCTCTTCGATGGCGGTTTTGGAGAGCGGGCCGTTCCAAAACCACAGCGGCCGGGTCTTGTACGGCAACGGCGGCTCGGCGAAGTCGTCGCGCAGGTCGGCCCGGGCCGCCGGGCACGAGCAGGCAACCAGGACCGCCACGATTTCGACCGCGTACGAGAGAAAACGCATCATGGGCGCACCCCTCGCACCAGGCCGATCTTCTCGAACGCAATGGGCTCGAACCCGATCTTCCATGCCGGCGAGTCGTCGCGGAGCCGGAAATCGAGCTTGGCGGCATCGACGAACCGAGGATCGATGTCGACCAGGTTGTCCTTCATCGTGACGAGCGGCCTGGCCTTCGCTTCGATCTCGTCCCAGCGGCCTTTCCAGCAGATGTTCCGGGCGACGACGTTGCCCCGAGGGGCCGCCGGGTCGTCGTCGAGGATCTTGGGCAACTGGGGGTAACGGTCGCAATACGGCGGATCGCGGAAGCGGATGCCCGAGAGCGTCCCCTTCTCGCGTCCCTCCTTGATCCACATCTGCGCGTGATCGCCTGCCCAACCGAGGGCCCGGGCGTCGATGTGCAGCGCGGGCTGGCACTCGACGAAGAGGTTGTTCTCGACGCGGCAATCGCGCCCGCCGCCGATGAACGCCGCGCGCGGCACCTGGTAGAACACGTTGCCGCGGATCTCGGTGCCGCAGAACATGTCGTCGAGGTACACGCCCACGCACCCGCGCTTCTGGAATCCGTAGATATGGTGCAGGTAGTTGTGCCGGATCACGGTGCCGCGCATGGTCCAATCGCGCCCGGCGTAGATGGCCCCGGCGTCATTCGACTCGAAGCACACGTTGTGGATCTCGTTGAGTTCGATCAGGTGGTCGTTTCCGCTGAAGGCGATGGCCTGGTGGGGCGCATCGTGGATCAGGTTGTGCGCCACTCGATGGCCCACGCCGTGCATCGAAATGCCGGCGCTGTACATCGGCTTCCACCGGCCGTAATGGTGGATGTGGTTGTTTTCGGCGACGAGGCCGGCGGGCGCGAGGGTCTTGCGGTCGCCGCCCGAAAGCGAGATACCGCCTTCGGCCATTTGGTAGACGTCGCAATCGACCACGGCGTGCCGTTGGCCCGAGACGCTGATCGCATGGCGCCCGCCGTTACGCACCGTGCAGCCGGCGATGCGCACGTGCGAGCCGCCCGAGACGACGATTGCGGTGTCGCGCATGGCTTCCAGCACAAGGCCCTGGATCGTCACGTGCGACACCCCGTTCAAACGCACCAGCGTCGTGGCCACGGAAACGACGGCTTGCCCCTCGGCGATCGGGGCCGGCGGCCAGAAGTACAGCACGCCGGCGGCACGGTCGAGGTACCACTCGCCGGGCTGGTCGATCTCCGACAACAGGTTGAAGGCATAGAACCACTGGCCCTTGCGGTAACCGTAATGGTGGTACGGCCTGGCCAGGGTGATCGTGCGCTTCTCGGCGTCGATCGACTCGACCTTCTGACGCTGGTCGGCCCAATCCCAGAACCAGTAGCCGTGCAGCCACGCGTCGGTTTCGGCGGCCCAACGGCCGGGGCGGTCGCCTTCATAGGCGAACACCCCTTCGGCGCAGCCCTCGGTGCCGCGCACGTCGACGGGGGTCGCTCCCAAGACCTCGACGATCTTGACAAACCCCTGATTGGGCCATCGCGCCACGGGCATGGGTTTGTCTTGGAAGAACAATTCCAGCCCGCCGCCACTCGGCTGGCCGTAGTCGAGCACGCCCTGGGCCTTCAAATCGGACTTTCGCACATGACGGCGGGCGGCCGGGTCGAGGCGTTCGAGCACCTTGGGATCCGACACCGGTTCGAAACCGTCCAGGCGCCTGCCGCCGATCAGCCGAACGACCGCGCCGGGCCGGCTCCGGTACACGATCGGCGAGTCCGCGGTTCCCGAGTCCTCGGTCCCCAACTCGAACGTCGTGCTTCGCTCATGGGACCCCGTGCCAAGCCAGACGACCGCGCCGCCGCGGGTCAGGCCGCCCGACTTCTTTCGCCGCCGGATCTCGTCGCGAGCCCGCTCGAGCGTGGCGAACGGACCGTCCGACCGGGCCGCGTTCGGCTCGGGCCGCGTGCCCGACCAGGTGTCGTCTCCGTTGGGCGACACGTACCATTCGAGTGCGGCCGAGTCGGCACGCGCCAGCGTCGCCCCCAGCGTGGTGGCGGCCAGCGCCACGGCAGCGAGAACCACGGGGCGCACGCCCCAGGCGCTGCGGTTCGATTTCCATCCTGACCGCTTGTTTGCCGACGACACGGCTCACCTCCCGCTTCGAGAAAATGCCAAGACCCGCCGACGCGGCGGTCGGGGCGATTTTACTGGACCGCCCAGGCCGCGGGAAGTAGGCAGGCGTCGTTCGGCACGACGGGAGGGCCATCAACGTGGGAGAGACGAGAGCGCATCGTCGGTTTCCGGCCTGGCCGGCGTGCTCCCGGGCCAGTCGGATCGCGGCGTGGCCGGAAGCGACGGCAGCCATGCCGCGGGCAGCGGTTGCCTGCGCACCGGGTCTTGGACCCTCGGCACGATCGGCGTTCGCTGAACGATCGGTCGGCGCCGTTCCGACCGGCTCGCGGAACGCGACGCGGCCGCCGTGGGCACCGGGTTGGAGGGAGCCCCCGACGCGGCGCGATTCGCTTCGCCCTGGGCCGGCTTCCCGGAGGACGAGTTTTGGGTTCCCGAACTCGGCGCGGAAGTCGCATCGGTCGGGGTCGGCCGTGCGAAGCTCGGCGGCACGGCGGCGTTTATTGGCTCCGGCGTGTCGGTCAACGTGGAAGACCTGGCCGTGTTCCCCAGCGACGCGGAGCACCTCTATGTGCCCGCCGACCAGGACTGGTTCCGCCTCGTGGCCGCGGAGACCGGCACGCTCGATTTCCAGGTCTACTTCCGGCAGTACAGCACCGAGTTGTTGCCGGGCGGCGGCAACCTCGACATCTACGTCTACGACGTGACC
>DYLT01000344.1 GCA_020721945.1 Blastopirellula marina | reverse complement strand
CTAGCCACGTGCCCGCCCCGGCCAGAAGCGCTTGCATGAACCGACGGCGTCGCATGGTATCCTCCCATTTCAAGGTGGCTGCCGGTCGGACCGGGTGGCCGCACGGCCTGCCTTCTTACAACAAATACGCCTTGGCGATCGAGAAGTAGATGACAATTCCCGTCACGTCCACCAGCGTCGCAACGAAGGGGCTGGACGCGAACCCGGGGTCAACGCCAAAACGCTTGAAAATCAAGGGAAGCATCGAGCCGGTCAGCGTTCCCCAGAGGCAGATCGCGGCCACGGCCTGGGAGATGACCCACGCGAGTTGCCAGGGGTGGACATTCCCAAGGATTTCCTGCGGCGTCAGGGCGGCCCTGAAAAAGCCGATCGCGCCCAGCGTGGCGCCCAGCGCCAACCCCATCGCCAACTCGTGCCGCAAAACGCGCCACCAGTCGCGCAGGCTCACTTGCCCGAGGGCGATGGCCCGAGTGATCAGCGTCGCTGCCTGCGAGCCCGAGTTGCCGCCGGTCGAAATGCATAGCGGTACGAAGAGACTCAGGGCGAGGATCTGGGCCATCGCGTCCTCGAAACTGGCCAAGGCGGTGAAGGTGAACAGCTCGGCCACGAACAAGAGCGACAGCCAGCCCGCCCGCTTGCGCCAAACCGTCAGAAACCCCGTCTCGAGGTAGTTCATCGCCAGCGGCGTCACGCCGCCCATGTGGTACGCGTCCTCGGTGGCCTCCTGGACGACCACGTCGATCACGTCGTCATGCGTGATGATGCCCAGCATGTGCCGTTCCTGGTCGACCACGGGGATCGCCAGGAGGTCGTAGCGGGCGACCTTGCGCGCGACCTCCTCCTGGTCGTCGTTCACGCTGGCCGTGACCAGTTCCTTCTCCATCAGATCCGCCAGCCGGGTCTCGGGCCGGCCGATCGCCGAGACGAGTTGCCGGGCCGAAACGAGGCCCCGCAGATGGTCCTGGCCGTCCAGGATGTAGATGTAGTAGATCGTCTCCAGCTCGCTCGCCTGGCGGCCCAACTCGTCCAAAGCCTCGCGTACCGTGAGGTCTTCGCTGAGCCGGGCGAACTGCGTGGTCATCCTCGCGCCGGCCGTGTTCTCCGGATACGAACGCAGGCGGAGGATGTCGCGCCGCTCGGCCGGCGGCAGCAGCGGAAGCAGATCGGCGACCAGTTGCGGCTCGACCTCGTTCAGAATGTCGACTCGGTCGTCGGGCGGCAAATGGGCGACGAACTCGGCGATCGCCTTCCGGTCGACCGACCGGATGATCTCGATCTGCTTGTCGCGGTCGAAGTAGCCGAAAATCTCCGCGCGCACCGGCATCTCGGCATACTGAAGCACCGCCCAGGCCTCGCCCGGCGTGAGCCCCTCCATGAAATCGGCCGTGCGGGCCGGGTGCAACGCCGTGCAGAACTCGCGCAGCTCGGCCGCGTTGTTCTCGGCCAGCATCTCGCGCAGCTCGGGCAAGTAGAGCGTGTTGGGAAGCGACATGCCAGGCGCCTTCAATTCGGTTCGTGCGGGGGCGACGTGCCGCCACCGATGAGGAATTCTAGGCCGCAACAGAGCGACTGCCTACCGCCACCCGCATACGAACCCGAAGCGCCGGCGAGGGATCAACCCCGGCCCTGGCTGGCGCGTCGCGGCGCGATCCCAGGGGCCCTGGCTGGCGCGTCGGGTTCGTAGCCCGAGGCCACGCCGACCTTGCGGGCCTTCAGCACGGGATCGGCCCGAAGCGGCAGCTTGACCGCGGTGCCGGTCTCGGCCGACTTGTAGATGGCCAGGATGATCTCGACCGAGCGGCGTCCTTCGGCCCCGTCGATCCGCGGCCCGCGCCCCTTCTTGATCGCGTAAACCACGTCGCGGAACTGCCGGGCGTGACCGTGATGCCCGATCGCCGCGGGATCGGCGGCCCCGCCGCCCCCGCTTTTCTTCTCGGCCATCTTCGCATGGATCACCTCGTCCTGGGGCTTCTTCTTCGCGAAATCCCACGTGACGAAGTCCTCTTCTTCCATGACGGCCGAGCCTGCCGTGCCGTGGATCTCGATGCGCTTGAGGTACCCGGGATAGATCGCCGTGCTGGCCTCGATCACGCCCATCGCTCCGCTGGCAAAACGCACCACGGCCATGGCCACGTCTTCGACGGCGATGCGCTGGTGGGCCAGCAACCCGGTCTGGGCGCGGACCTCGACCACGGGCCCCATCAACCACGTGAGCAAGTCGACGCTGTGGATGGCCTGGTTCATCAGGGCGCCGCCACCGTCGAGTTCCCACGTGCCGCGCCAGGCACCGCTATCGTAGTACTGCTGGGTGCGATACCACTTCACGTAGGCGTCGCCCACGGTCAGGCGGCCGAAGCGGCCCTGGTCGATGGCCTTCTTGAGCGTCACGCTCGTGTCGTGGAAGCGCGACGGGAAGATCGTCGAGAGCGTGACCCCGGCCTTGGCGCAGGCCTCGATGATTCGGTCGCAACGTTTCAGCGTGATCTCCAGCGGCTTCTCGACGATCACGTGCTTGCCGGCCTTGGCCGCCGCCACGGCGGGCTCGAGGTGCGCCCCGCTGGGCGTGCCCACCGTCACCACGTGGACGGCCGGGTCGGCCAACATCGCGTCGAGCGTGGCATAGGCCCGGCACCCCGTCACGCCGGCCAGGCGCTCGGCGGCCGCCGGAACCTGGTCGAAACACGCCACAAGCTTCGCGCCGGGCGTGTCGGCAATCGCCCGCGCATGGAAGTTCGAAATCATCCCGCAACCGATAATGCCGAACCCAACGGCCATGCTCGTTCTCCTGAAACCGTCCACGCGCCTGTCCCGATTTTCGCGGCCAAGACCCCGAAAACGGGGCACCCTCCCCCTCGGGAGTCATTGCGTCCCCGCCGCCCACGAAAGGGCCACGGCCGATTATACGAACCAGCCGCCCCACGTGCTAGGGACCAGCCCGGTAGAACGCACCCTACCGGAACCCTGCCTGCCGCCAGCGGGCGTTGGGTTGCCCGGCGTTACCCCTTGGCGGGTTCCCGCCACGCAACGTCGCGCGTGCCGTGGAGAAAAAGCTACGTTTCTGCAACGACCTCGCACGTGACCTGGATTTGCATTCTACACTTTTGCAAGCCGCCTTCAAAACAGCCACAAGGGGAGCTGCCGCGGCCCAACGACCCAATGCCGCAGCGTTGCGTCACGCCGACATCCAAGATTGCTCGAAGGAGAACCTCAATGCTCGCAAAGATGAAAACCGGGACCAAGGTGCTCGCGGGTTTCATGTTCTCGATCGCCGTTATGGTGGTCGTGGGCCTTATCGGCTGGCGCGGCATGTCCGTCGTCGGCACATCTGTCCAAGAAATTGGCGAGGTGCGCCTCCCGAGCGTGCTCGGCCTCGAGAAGATGCTGGTCGCGCAGCTCGAGGCAGGCTACGGAGTGCGCGGCCTGCTGGTCGAACGCTATTCCGACGCGAAGACCCGCACCACCCAGTACGAGCGCATCCAGCAGGGCCTGAAGCGGGCCGACGATGGACGGAAGATCTACGAGCCGCTTCCGCAAACCCCCGAAGAAGCGGTCATGTGGAAAGAATTCGTCCCGGTGTGGGAGGGCTGGCTCGCTTCGCTGGGGAAACTGGTCGAACTCCAGCGAGAGAAGGATCGCCTGCTCGCCAGTGGGCTGCGCGCGGACGATGCCAAAGTCAAGGCAGCCGAGGAGGCCACTTTCGCCGAGGCTTCGAAGACGCGCGATCTGATGCACTCCGCCGCCGACAAACTCGCCAAACTCGTCGAACTGAACGTCAAGGTTGCCGAGGATAGTGCGGCCCAGGCCGGTGCGAGTACGGCAAGCTCGACGATCTGGATCATCGTGGGCATTCTCGTGGCTGTCGTCGCGCTGGGGGTGCTGGGCGTCTTCCTGGCGCGGAGCATTTCCAGAGTGCTCAGCGCCCTGATCGGCGAGGCCAACCGGCTCACCCAGGCGGCCATCGAGGGCCGGCTCCAGACCCGGGGCAACCCGGAACTGGTCAGCCGCGAGTTCCGCCCGATCGTCGAGGGGGTCAACGCCACGCTCGACACGCTGGTGGGGATCGTCGACGCCATTCCCTCGCCCGCGCTGATCATCGGAACCGACTTCGATATCCGCTACATCAACGCGTGCGGCGCAAAGGTGATTGGTCTGGAGCGGCAACAGCTCCTGGGCACGAAGTGCCATCAACACATGCGTACGACGCACTGCCAAACCGCCGAGTGCGCGTGCGCCAGGGCCATGCAGCAGAACCAGATGGTGTCGGCCGAGGCCACGGCGCGCCCCGGTGGGCAAGAATTGGAGATCTCGTACGTCGGAACTCCGATCAAAGACCGTCAAGGCACGGTCATTGGTGCCTTGGAACTCGTCACCGACCTGACCACGGTCAAGAAGGCGGCGAAGGTCGCCGCCAAGGTGGCCGATTTCCAGGCCGCCGAGGCGCAGAAGCTCTCGGTCAATCTAGAGAAGCTATCGGCTGGCGACCTAGCCTTCTCGGTCGAAGTGTCCGAGGGAGACGCCGACACCGCGCACGTGCGCAAGGCCTTCGAGACCATCGGCCAAGCGGTGGCCAAGGCGGCCGGCGTGCTTCGCGACCTGACAGCCGACGCAAAGCGGCTCAGCGCCGATGCGACGCAAGGCGTGCTCGATACCCGGGCCGACGAAGCACGGTATCAGGGCGAATACCGCCAGATCATTCGCGGGTTGAACCAGACCCTCGCGGGTTTTGCGACTCCGATCCGCGACATTGGGGAGGTGCTGAGGCGGCTGGCCAAC
>DYLT01000343.1 GCA_020721945.1 Blastopirellula marina | reverse complement strand
ATGCCTTCTTCTTTTCGCCGAACTGTTCTTGACGCGGCCGGTCGCGGCGTTTCGAGGGGTTCAGCGTTACCATCAGGCCGAGGATGGCCCCGAAGAGGACGACGAAATAGGGCACCGCGAACGAGGGTGCCGAGCCGCCTTCCGCCGCTTGGCCGGCTTGGTCGGCCTGCTGCGCCCACGCGATGCCGGGGATCGCCCATGCGGCCAACCCGGTGAGCCAGACGGCGCAATTCCGCCCCAAGAATCCAAGACGGTGCATGGTTTGCCCTTGTCGCTATTGCCTCGATGCCTCGGTCGTTTCCGCACGCGCAAGAACCCGTGGCAAGGCGGCAGCCCGCCACGTTCACCGTGTATTGTAGTTCAAGGCCAATCGAAAAGGAAAGGGGCCGATTTCGAGAAACCCTTCCCAGGCTGGTCCTGATTTTCAACCGGAGTTGACGGAGCGGACTTGACCAACGATCGCATCCCGTCCGACCGCGGTGCTTCCAAGGGCGGCAAATGGTGATCGAGCGCCTCGCCGTAACCGGCGCGGTCGTACGTCGGGGTGAAGGCCTCTTGGAGGTCCAACGGCACGTCGCGGTCGTCGTTGGCCGGCGGTACGGGGATCGTTGGCAAGCGGGCGGCTTTCAGTGGCCTCGGTCCGCGGCCACCGTGGCGGGCGATTTCGACTTGTCTTCCAGTTCCTTCCGGTGGTTGCCATAGCCCACGGTCACAAGCGACGCGACCAGCACGGCCAGCCCCAAGGCGACCCGGACCCGCGTGCGGTCGCTGGTGCCCTTCCACTCGTGAAGCAGAATGCCCCAGGTCGTGCTGAAGAGGATGATGCTGGCCATGTGGAGCGACCAACTCGAGAAGTCATAGGGCCCCATCTGGGTCGTGCCCATGCCGTAGAACATGAATTGAAGGTACCAGGTCGTGCCCGCGATGGCCGAGAAGAAGTAGTTGTTCAGCAGCGGGGTCTGCGGGTTGATGTAGTCGCGGCCCGAGTGGTTCTTGAGGTTCAGGAGCACGCACCAGAGGAAGTTCGCGGTGAACCCGCCGACGAGGATCACGATGAACACCGGCGTGTTCTGCCAGAGGTTGGCGAATTCCTCGGTGGCGCCGTGCTTGAGGTTGGCGATCCGCGCCAGTTCGGCGATCGGCTTGCCCGCCGCAATGCCGTACGACATGCCCGCGCTCATGATGCCCGAGAACGTCGCCACGAGGATGCCCTTGATGAAACTGAATTCCTCGATGGCCTTTTTTTTCTCGGCTTCGGGCATCTCCCGTTCTTTGGACATCCCGGCCATGCCCGTCACAAAGATCCCCGCCAGGCATACCGCGACGCCCACGAGGATGATCTGCCCGCCGGACGAGGCGATGATTTCGGGCATTTGCCCGGCGAACAAGGGCGGCATGAGGGTGCCGAAGGCGGCGCAGTAGCCCAGCGCGACGGCCATGCCCAACGAGACGCCCAGATAGCGCATGGTCAGCCCGAAGGTCAGCCCGCCCACACCCCACATCAGCCCGAAGCCGTAGCTTCTAACGAGGCTCGACCACGGGGCAGCGCGGAGTACGTCGAACACGTTAGGGCAGGTCAACAGGGCCAGCACCCACGGGGCAATGATCCAACTGAAGAACCCGCCGGCCAGCCAGTAGCTCTCCCAGGACCACTTCTTCACCCTGCGGTAGGGAATGTAGAAGCTGCCGGCGGCCAGCCCGCCGATCATGTGCAGGAACACACCGAGGAAAGGGTTCGGTTCCATGGGCAATCGATCGAGCCTCAAACGCAAGTCGCCAAAACGGCTATCCTAATCGGGCGGCGCGGCGCGTGCAAGCTTCGCGGTCAAGGCGTGAGGCGGACAGGCACGTTCTTCGGCCCGAAGCCGCCCCGAGACAATGACGAGCGCGTCCCCGGCCCGTCGACGGTTCCCCGTGAGGCAGGTACGCCCTTGGCGTGCCAGCTTGACGGCCGGCCGCATGGAGCCGTGCCCATGGCGGGCTTTTCACGCCGGCCGGCAGGGCGTAGATTGGGAACGTCCAAGGCCTCCAGATCGAGGAGCGATTGCCATGCCCGCGACACGCCCGACCCGTCTCTTCCTTTTCCTGCTCCCGCTCCTGGCGGCGGTGCCGGTTGGTGCCGAGCCGGCCGGCCAGCGGATCACCTGGTCGTACGACGCGGCTTTGGCCCACGCGTTCGTGGGAGGACCCGACAAAGTTTTCATTTCCGGCCTTACCCTCGCCTTCTCGTGGGCCGCGGCCACCGCCGCCGAGCCGCTCGTGTACGAACGGTTCGAGAACTCGACCGTGGGCAAGACCGCCGGCGGCGTGAGTTTCACCAACGACGTGGTGGGCTGGGGTGGGCTGGCCGTGCCGAACCAGGCGGCGGCCGTGTTCGACGGCAAGCCCGGCACCTGCGTCCATCACGGCCCTGGCGTGAAGATCACCGGGTCCGACTTCACGGTCGAGGCGTTCGTCAAGGTCGCCGGCACGGCGGATTACCAGGCCATCGCCGCCGCGTGGAACGAAGACGAGAACCAGCGCTCGTGGGCCCTGGTCGTGACGCCGGGCGGCGGCTTGCGGTTCGACGTGTCGCCCGACGGCGGCTTCCACGCGGGCAACATGCTGGCCACGCCCACCGACGTCATCGAGCCGGGCGCCTGGTATCACGTGGCGGCGGTCAGCCAGGGCAGCATGAGCCGGCTGTACGTCAACGGCCGCGAGTTGCTGAGCAAGCGCCGGGCCGTTTCCGGCATGTTCGTGGGCAAGGCGAACCTCAAGATCGGCAGTGCCGACCGGTATGCCACCGAGGGCCCCCGGCCGCTTTGCGGTTGCCTCGACGAGGTACGGATCACGCCCGCGGCCCTCACGCCCGAACAGTTCGTCAAAACCCGGCAGCCCATGCCCAAGGTGCAACCCCCGGGTCCGCCCGAAACGTACGAAATGCCCTTCGTGGCGACGAGCCAAGGCGACGCGTTGGCATGGCAAGAGCGAGCCCGGGCGAGGCTCTTGGAACTGGTCGCCCGGCAGGAACCGCGCTACTCGCTCGACGAGGTGCCCCTCGACCTGACGCTGGACAAGCCCGAGGACCAAGGCGCGTACACGCGGTACAAGGCCAGTTTCCAGGCCAATAGCAAGACGCCGTTGCGGCGCCTTGGCTTGCTTGCCGTGCCCAAGGGCCGGGGGCCGTTTCCGGCGATGCTGGCGCTGCACGGTCACGGCGGTTCGGCCGAGGCCGTGTTCGATCCCAAGGGGCCATACCACGGCATGGCCGACCGCTTGGCGCGGGGCGGCTACGTGGTCTTCGCGCCGTCGTTGCCGCACCGCCCGTACGCCGCGATGGCCCTTTGGGACCTGTTCCGCGCGGTCGAGGTCCTCCGCCTGCGGGCCGAAGTCGATCGCCAGCGCATCGGGGTGGGTGGGCTGTCGATGGGCGGCGAGTGGACGATGTGGATCGCCGCCTGCGACCCGCGCCTGAAGGTCGCCGTGGTCAGCGGATGGATGTGTACCACCGAGGGCGTGTTCTCGGTGCCCAACTGCAAGTGCTGGCGATTGCCGGGACTGGTCGAGCTGATGGACATCTGCGAGGTCCACCTGCTGATCGCCCCGCGCCCGGTGCTCTTCGAAAGCGCCGCCCGCGACGGCTGCTTTCCCATCCGCTACACCAAAGAAGGGTTCGCACGCATTCGGACCGGATACCAGGTGTTCGGAGCCGCGGAGGCGGTGGCCCAAGACGTCTGGGATGCCGGCCACGAATGGCACGGCGAGATGGCCTACCCGTTCGTCGACAAGGTGCTGGGCGGCCACGCGGCCGGGGTGAAGTGAGCGAAACAGACAACTCGCCGAAGCTCATGAGCTCGCTCATCCTCACGGCGCTGCGGGGATAGAGATGGACCTGTTCTCGCGTGCCGCGGGCCCCACGATTGAGCATCGATGGCCGCCAGCGAAGTTTCCACCCGGTTGTGCGCCACCCACCTTCCACGGCGGCACGGTTGCCATACCCCCCCTGTTGAGAGCGCTGTTGACCACCACTGGGTTCGAACGCATACTAGAGGGGTTTCGCTGGCCGCGGCGCTAGCGTGCCGGGTCGGTGCCTTGGTTCCGATGTCCTCTCCTCCGCGCGATGCCCCGCCCGAGCGTACGCACCGCCCCCGACAACCCGCGTCCCGAGGCGCCGTCGCCGACCGACGATTCCGCGCCGTCGATCCGCGCCGTGGTGGCATCGCTGGCGGGCATGGCGGCCGCGTGGGTCGCGTCCGGCGCGATCGGCATGGTCGCCCTGCCGCTGCGCCATGCCCTCGTGTGGATGGCGATGGCCGTGCTGCTCGTCGCGGGCTGGCCGGCGAGCGTTTCTCGCCAGGCCAAACGCATGGCGAGCCTGGTCGCGGCCGTGGTGGCCGCGGTGGCCCTTACGGCCTCAAGCTCGACGGTCGTCAACATCCTGGCCGTCGCGCTGATCGTCGCTGCCGTTGCCCGAGAGAGCACCGGCCACCAGCGCCGCGCGCTTGGTCTGGTCGCCCTGGCGGTCGGTTTGCTGGGCGTGTTCCGGCTGGCCTACCTCGCGATCCCGGCCGTGTGGTTGGCCTCGCAGCAGGCCGGCGCATGGCTGGGCAGCTTTGCGGGTTGGCTCTCGGGACGGCCCTTGTCGGTGGGCGCGACGTTCGCCGGGCTCGATGTTCTGGTGCTGATGTCCGGTGTGTATTTCGGCTGGCTCGGCGCCACGCCACGCCCGCGCCTTTGCCGCGCCCTCGTGGCCGGCGCCGCGATCGTGGTGGGGCATCTGGCTTACCTGGCGATCG
>DYLT01000342.1 GCA_020721945.1 Blastopirellula marina | reverse complement strand
GGGCAATGATTTCCTCCGTGACTGCCGCTTCCATGCCCACTGTTGTGCCACACAATCCGCATTCGAGTCCAGATCAGTTCTTCAAGAAAAGGTCCCCGGGGTGTGAACGGTTACCTTGCACCTGGTTCATGGGTCGAACCTGGTTTCGGATTTCGGCGGTCGTATTCCGGATTCCACGTTTTCCCATGGCGTTTCGGCGAGTCGTTTACGACCGTTTCTCGAGCAGCCCGCTCTTGCGCATCCATGCCTCGCAGTGCCGGGGCCAGCCCGAGCTGGGGTGCTCCGAGGGGCGCAACCCGAACCCGTGGCCACCCGAGACGAACACGTGCAGCTCGGCCGGCACGCCGGCCCGCTTGAGGGCCAGGTACATCCGGATGCTGTTTTCTGGGCTGATACGGTCGTCGCCGGCATGGGCGAAGAACACGGGCGGCGTCTTGGGGCCCACGCGGATCTCGGGAGCAAGGCTCTCGCCTGCGGTCAGGTAGGCCGGATACACAAGCACCGCAAAGTCGGGCCGGCAACTCGCCTTATCGGCTTCGTCGATCGCCTCGTACTGGCGTTGGTCGAAGTTCGTCGCCGCGGCGGCGGCGAGGTGCCCGCCGGCCGAAAACCCCAGGATCCCGATACGGTTCGGGTCGAGTTTCCAGGCGGCGGCCTTCGATCGCACCAGGCTCACGGCGCGCTGGGCGTCTTGGAGCGGGGCCAGGTGGCGCGGTCGGTCCTTGCGGGCGGGCACGCGGTACTTCAGCACAATGCCCGTCACGCCGATCGAGTTGAGCCACGCTGCCACCTCGGTCCCTTCGAGGTCCATCGCCAAAATGCTGTATCCGCCGCCAGGGCAAATGACCACCGAAGCGCCCGTGTCGTTCGCGGCATTCGGGCGGTACACGGCCAACGTGGGCCGCGAGACGTTCGTCAGACGCTGCACGGGTCGCGGGCCAGGCTGATCGGCCAGGTAGTGTTCCTTGCCCACCTCGCCCTTCTCGCCCGGCACAGCGCCCGGCCAGAGTTCCAGGGTGAGCGCGGGCTCCGCGGCCTGGGCGCCCAACACGGCGACGAAGACAAGCGACAAGGCGTGCCGCGAGGATCGAATCACGGTGAGGTTCTCCAGCAGAACGAACCAATGGTCCAGGGGCATCTTCGATGCACCCATCATCGCCTCGCCGATGCAAGGTCGGCGGGAGCGTTTGAGGTTCAACCGACTGCACTGATGGTAGACCCGGTTGGCGCTGGGGGCAAGGTCTCCGGAGGGAGCGCGCGCCCCAGGTCGCGACCCGCTCGGGGTGGTTTTCCTTGCGCGACTGGCCGTGTACACTCTTCGGACATGGCATGGTTTGGCGATCCGTCCCACGGTTCGGTTTTGGGGCACGCATTGGCCCACGAAGGGTACCGTGGGGCACGCAGCACTCGAGGAGCATTTCGGCCATGACCGACGAGCTGTTTTCCGTAAAAGACCAGGTCGTATTGATATCGGGGGCCAGCCGGGGTATCGGCCGGGCCATTGCCAAGGGGTTTGCCGATCGTCAGGCCAAGGTGATCATCACCGGCCGCGTCGCCCAGACCCTGAACCAGACGGCCAAGGAGATTTGCCCCCCCGACGGCGTGGTTCGGGCCAAGGTCTGCGATGCCGCCGACCCCAAGGCCCTCCAACGGCTGGCCGACGAAGTCGTGGCCGAGTTCGGCCGGATCGACACGCTGGTCAACTGCGCGGGCGTCAACCGACGGAAGAAGATCGAAGACTACGACGAAGAGACCTACGATTACATCACGAACATCAATATTCGCGGGGCGTTCTTTCTGGCCACCGCGGTCGGGCGGCACATGATCGCGGCCGGGCGCGGCTCGGTCATCAACATCGACTCGATCAACAGCCATCGGCCCCTGAATCGCGTGGGGCCTTACGCGATGAGCAAGGCCGCCATGAGCAGCATGACCCGCAGCATGGCCATGGAATGGGGCCCCCACGGCGTCCGGGTCAACGCGGTGGCCCCGGGCTTCACGCTGACCGACCTGGCCCGGCCTCTCTGGAAAGACGAGAACCTCGACCGCTGGCGGCGCGAGAACACGCCGTTGGTCCGCCCCGGCGTTCCCGAGGACCGCATGGGCTACCCCGACGACATGGTCGGGGTCTCGATCTTCCTGGCCTCGAAAGCCGCCTCGTTCATCACCGGACAGGTGATCTACGTCGATGGCGGCACGACCTGCGGCTTGTTCTGGCCCATCGAGGTCTGATACGCCGCCGTCGCTCACTCGCGCCGTGGGGGCCAGATCCGCGGAGGGGGCAGCGGCATGGGAACGATCCGGTGGGTCGCTTGCACCCCATAATGGACCAGGGTGCCGCCGAGGCTCACGCCGTTGCCGAACAGATCGCCGGCGCGGGTGCGGATGCCCGCCCCGGTTCCCGGCGTGGCCGCGCGATCGCTGCCCGCGCGGCACACCCGCTCGAAGAACTCGATGGCCGGGCGGTGGTCATGCCGCCACGCGGAGTCGGCATCGCCCGAGGCAAGGACCACGCAATCGACGGCGTACGAGTCGAGCAGCTTGGGGAACAGGGCTCGCGCCAGGTGCTCGCGGCCGAAGCACTCGGCGCCAAGGGCTCGGCCGCGATGGAGGAAAAGGAACCCCATCGTGCCCCGCGGAAGGTTGGGCACCATGGCGCGGCGGACCTCGTCCAACCGCTCCCGGACCGGGGCCGATTTCATCGCCAGCTCCAGGCTGCCCGTCGGGTTCTCGGCACGCAGGGCCGCGTTGTTCCGGGCGACTTCGGCCCAGATGGTTTCCTGGTCCGTCCCGCGTCGCAGTGCCAACTGGATCGATGGCGGCACCATGAGTTGGCCCGCCGAAAACGTCCCACCACCCTCCCATCGGTGGGCCTCGACGCAGAACACGCTCAGCTCGACACGCTGCCCAGGCGCGACGATCACGTCCTGGCGGATGGTTCGGGTCTGTTTGCCTCCCGAGAGCACCTCGCCCGAGAGGATCAACACATGCTCGTCGTGGCCGCGGTTTTCGACCAGGACCACGGGCACGCTGCCGCCGCCCTTTTCGGTGACGACGAGCGCGCCCCGGGCGAGGGCTTCGTCGAGCGTCAGCCACCGTCCGCCGAGGTCCACCTCGCGTTCCAGCAAGACCGGGTAGACGGCCAGGCCGCGATAGCCGATCGGTTCGGCGATCTCGACCCGATCCAAGTAACTGGCCAGCTCCGGCACATGGCCGTGCGTCGGCGGCGCTGGGCCAGGGCCCTGCCGCTGCCATCGACCACCGCCAACCCCGCCGCGATCAGAACCGCTGCCGCGAGTCCTCTTGCGCTGCCGAAAATGCCTTGTCCACCCATCGGCGTGCCTCCCTCCCAAGGACCGTTTGCCCTCGGAATTCTAGACGGGCCAGGCCGTCGAACCGTTTCAGCGGGACGGTCCCCCGCCTTGGTGGGTCCAGCTGAATAGCGCCTGTCCAACGGGTGTCGCTCGCACGACGCCCCGATTTGGTCTAGAATCCTTCTGTGCCGTGGACCATCCAATCCGACGATTCTTGGAGATGCACGCCATGCGAAGGGTCTTCTGGGCGATTGCGACCATGAGTGTCCTGGGCAGCTCGACGACTGCGGCCGAGCGGCCCAACGTGGTGCTGATCATTGGCGACGATCAGGCCTACGGCGATTTCGGGTTTATGAAGCACCCGGTCCTCCGCACGCCCAACCTCGATCGGCTCGCGACCGAGAGCCTGGCGTTCACCCGCGGCTACGTGCATTCGAGCCTCTGCCGGCCCAGCCTGGCATCCATCATCACGGGCCTGTACGCGCACCAGCACGGGGTCACGAGCAACGATCCGCCGGCGGGGTTGGCACGCGACGAGTCGCTCGCGCAGCGCCGCCGCCAGATCGCGCGGATCGAGGCGGCCGCCACGTTGCCCCGGTTGCTGGGCAAGCAGGGTTACGTGAGCCTTCAGGCGGGGAAGTGGTGGGAAGGCGACTTCCGCCGGGGTGGCTTCACCGAGGGAATGACCCACGGCGATCCTGCCCGCGGCGGCCGGCATGGCGACGAGGGCCTGAAGATCGGCCGAACGGGGATGCAGCCGGTATTCGACTTTATCGAGCGGGCTGGCGATCGGCCCTTCTTCGTTTGGTATGCGCCCATGCTGCCGCACCAGCCCCACAATCCGCCCGAACGCCTGCTGGCCAAGTACCGCGACAAGACCCCTTCGCTCCACGTGGCCAAGTATTGGGCGATGTGCGAGTGGTTCGACGAGACGTGCGGCCAGTTGCTCGACTTCCTCGATCAAAAGAACCTGTCCCGCCGGACGCTCGTCGCCTTCGTGGTCGACAACGGCTGGATGCAGGATCCCAAGGCCGCTCGGTTCGCCCCCAAGTCGAAGCGGTCGCCCTACGAGGGCGGGCTGCGCACGCCGATTCTGGTGCGCTGGCCCGGGCAGATCGCCCCGCGACGCGACGACACCACGCTGGTGCTGAGCATTGACCTGGCGCCGACGATTCTGGCGGCTTGCGGCATCGAGCCACCGAAGGCATGTCAGGGCATCAACCTCCTCGACCGCCAGCGCTTGGCCCAGCGCAAGATCATCTTCGGCGAGACCTTCGCCCACAACGCCGTCGACATCGACCAGCCGGCCTCCAGTCTCGAGTACCGCTGGTGTACCGACGGCCGATGGAAGCTCATCGTCCCGGGGCGTGCGGCGGGCAAGGAATCGCCGAGCCCGCCGGCGGTGGAACTCTACGATCTGGCTGCCGATCCTCGGGAGGACTCGAATCTCGCGCCGACCCAGCCGAAACGCGTCCAGC